>JAHIJU010000038.1 GCA_018898235.1 Actinomycetota bacterium
CTTCGACGTGGACCTCACCCCGGACCTGTCGGTGCGCGAGGCCCGCGTCGGCGACCGGTGGCTGCTGTGCTCGGACGGGCTGTCCGGGTTCGTCTCGGCCGACACCCTCACCGAGACCCTGCGCACCCAGACCGACGTCGACGAGTGCGCCGACCGTCTGGTGCAGCTCGCCCTGCGGGCCGGGGGCGGCGACAACGTGACCGTCGTGGTCGCCGACGTCGTGAGCCTCGAGGCCGCCGGCGCGCTGCCGAGCACCGAGCCCCAGGTGGTGGGTGCGGCGGCGACCACGCGCAACCGGCCGACGTCCGCGGCCGACGGCCCGGCGGCCCGGGCCCGTGCCCTCATGACCTCCGAGGCGAGCGCGACCGAGGCCTCCGGTGACGAGAACGAGGACGGTGACCGGCCCCAGCCGTCACGCCGTCGGGCGCTGCTCACGGTCTGGCTCGCGGCCGCGGCCGTCCTGGTCGCGCTCGTCGCGGGCGGCTATGCCTGGACGCAGACCCAGTACTTCATCGGCGCCGACGACGGGCACGTCGCGATCTCGCGCGGGGTGCCGGCCGCCGCCGGGCCGTTCAGCCTCTCGCACGTCGTGGAGCACACCGACGTGCTGGTCGAGGACCTGCCGCCCTACCTGCGTGAACGCGTCCTGTCGACCATCCAGGCCGCCTCCCTGGCCGACGCCCGCGCCCTGGTCGCCGACCTCGACGAGGTGGGCGGCCCCGCCGCGACGCCCACGCCCACACCGACCCCGACGGGTCTGGCCACCCTGCCCACCGTGACCGGGACCCCCGCACCGCCGCTCGGTGCGCCCTCGGTGCCGCCGGTGGGGCAGTGATGGCCACCGTCGCGCCCGCCCGGGTGCGCGGCGGACAGGGGGTCGGGGTGGTGCTGCTCGTCCTGGCCCTGCTGATCGGCCTGGCCGCCTACGCCATGGTCGGGCTCGGGTTCGCCGGCACCGTCCCGGCCGACGTCGCCGAGTACGGGCTCGGCATGGCGGTCCTGGCGTTCGGCGCCTGGGCCGTGGTGCGGTGGCGCGCACCGGACGCCGACCCGGTGATCCTGCCGACCGTCGTGGCGCTCAACGGCATCGGGCTGGCGATGATCTACCGCCTCGACCTGTCGTACGAGGCCCGCGGGCGCTCCAGCTACGGGTTCGCCGACAAGCAGCTCGTCTGGACAGCCATCTCGATGGTGCTGGCGATGCTGCTGCTCATCGTGCTGCGCGACCACCGGACGTTGCGCCGCTACACCTACACCGCCATGGTCGCCTCGCTCGTGCTGCTCGTCATGCCGCTGGTCCCCGGCATCGGGCACACCGTGAACGGCGCCCAGATCTGGGTGCGGATCGGCCCGGCCGGGCTGCAACCCGCCGAGCTCGCCAAGCTCACCCTGGCGGTCTTCTTCGCCGGATACCTCGTCACCAACCGCGACACCCTGGCCCTGGCCGGCCCGAGCGTGCTCGGGCTGCGGCTGCCCCGGGCCCGCGACCTGGGGCCGATCATCGTGGTGTGGGCGGCCTCGCTCGCCGTGCTGGTGCTGCAGAGCGACCTCGGCACCTCGTTGCTGCTGTTCGGGCTGTTCGTCGCGATGCTGTACCTGGCCACCGAACGCGTGAGCTGGGTGCTCATCGGCCTGGGCATGTTCGCGGGCGGTGCGGCCGTGGTCGCGACCGTCGTGCCGCACGTGCACGCCCGGTTCGACGTGTGGCTGCACGCCATGGACGACGACGTGTTCAACAAGGCGGTCGGCGGCTCCGGGCAGCTCGTGCGCGGTCTGTACGGGATGGCGTCCGGCGGGTTGTTCGGCACCGGCTGGGGCGAGGGCCGCCCCTACCTGGTGCCGTACGCCGAGTCCGACTTCATCGTCGCCTCGCTCGGCGAAGAGCTGGGGCTCACGGGCCTGCTGGCGATCCTCGTGCTCATCACGATCCTGGTGCACCGCGGGATGCGGGCCGCGATCGGCGTCCGCGACGGCTTCGGCAAGCTGCTCGCCGGTGGCCTGGCGTTCCTCATCGCGCTGCAGGTGTTCGTCGTCGTCGGCGGCGTGACGCGGCTGATCCCGCTGACCGGGCTCACGACGCCGTTCCTGGCGTACGGCGGTTCGTCGCTGCTCGCGAACTGGCTGATCGTGGCGCTGCTGCTGCGCATCTCCGACGATGCCCGTCGCCCGGCGCCCGCCGTGCGCACCAGCCCCCCGACGCCCGGCGTCGGCACCCCGGCCATCGCGGTCGGCGCCGACGTCGCGTCCCCGACCGCCGCCGGTCCGGGCGAGGACGACCAGCCCACCCAGGTCATCGGGAGGGCCCGGTGAACACCCCCCTGCGCCGGCTCGCCGCCATGGCGCTGGCCATGTCGCTCATCCTGATGGGCTCGGTCACCTGGATCCAGTTCTTCCAGGCGAACCGCCTCAACAACGACCCGCGCAACGTCCGCACCCTGTACCGGGAGTTCGGCAACGCCCGCGGACCGATCGTGGTCGCCGGCACCGCCGTCGCCTCGTCCGTCGCGGTCGACGACTCCTTCGGCTACCAGCGGCAGTACGCCGCCGGGCCGCTGTGGTCCTCGGTCACCGGCTTCTACGGCATCACCGGCCGCACCGAGCTGGAGCAGGCCGCCAACTCCGACCTCACCGGCAGGTCCGACCAGCTCTTCTTCTCCCGGGTGCGCAACCTGCTCACCGGCGGCAGCCCGCAGGGTGCCTCGGTCGAGACGACCCTGCTGCCCGCCGCCCAGCAGGCCGCCATCGACGCCCTGGGCGACCAGCAGGGCGCGGTCGTCGCCATCGAACCGTCCACCGGCAAGATCCTGGCGCTCGTGTCGACCCCGGGCTTCGACCCCAACGTGCTGGCCTCGCACGACACGGCCGCAGCCTCGGCCGCCTACCAGTCGCTGCTGTCGGCCGACGGCAACCCGCTGCTCAACAAGGCCACCCAGGAGATCTACGCACCGGGCTCCACGTTCAAGCTCGTGGTGGCCTCCGCGGCGCTCGAGTCCGGGAGCTTCACGGCCGACTCGACGTTGGCGGCCCCCACCAGGCTCAGCCTGCCGGGCACGACGGCCACCATCGGCAACTTCGGCGGCGGCGGGTGCGGCAGCGACCCGATCACCCTGGCCGATGCGCTGCGGGTGTCGTGCAACACGGCCTTCGCCCAGCTCGGCATGGACGTCGGGGAGAGCGCGCTGAGCGCCCAGGCGAAGAAGTTCGGCTTCGACGACCCGGGCATCGCCATCCCGATGGGCGTGGCCACCAGCAAGTTCCCGACGGGCCTGACGCAGGCGCAGGTCGCCCAGTCCTCGATCGGCCAGTACTCGGTCACGGCGAGCCCGATGCAGATGGCCATGGTCGCGGCGGCGATCGCGAACGGCGGCACCCTGATGAAGCCCTACCTGGTGGACGCCGTGCGCTCGGCCGACCTGTCCGTCGTGAACACGACGACCCCGCAGGTCTACTCGCAGGCGATCTCCGCGAGCACGGCCACGACGCTCACCACGATGATGCAGGGCGTCGTGACCGGCGGCTCGGGCAAGGCCGCACAGATCTCCGGCGTCGCGGTCGCCGGCAAGTCCGGGACCGCCGAGGTGCCGAACAACCCGCCGAACGCCTGGTTCACGTCGTTCGCCCCGGCCGACAAGCCCCAGGTGGCGGTCGCGGTGTTCGTCAAGAGCGGCGGCAGCCTCAACGACGAGGCGACCGGCGGCAAGGTCGCGGCCCCCATCGCGAAGGCCGTCATGGAAGCGGTGCTCGGCCGATGAGGACGCGGGAGGGCGTGGCGCTCGGTGGGCGGTACCGGCTGGTCCGGTCGATCGCGGTCGGTGGGATGGGTGAGGTGTGGGAGGCGCTCGACGAGTCGCTCGCCCGCCCCGTGGCGGTCAAGGCGCTGCGCCCCGAGTTCGCCGACGACGAGGCCCAGCTCGCCCGGTTCCGGGTCGAGGCACGCAACAGTGCGGCCCTCTCGCACCCGAACATCGCGCCGCTGTTCGACTACGGCGAGGAGTCCGGCACGGCCTACCTCGTGATGGAGCTCATCCGGGGCGAACCGCTGTCCGACATCCTCGAGGCCGAACCCGTGCTGCCGCTGTCCCGGCTGCTGCCGATCCTGTCCCAGACGGCGCGCGGTCTGCACTACGCGCACCAGATGGGCGTCGTGCACCGGGACGTCAAACCCGGCAACCTGCTGGTCGAGGCCACCGGACGGGTACGCATCACCGACTTCGGCGTCTCGTTGGCGGCCAACCAGACGCCGATGACGGCCGCGGGCATGGTGATGGGCACCGCCCAGTACCTGTCGCCCGAGCAGGCGATCGGCCGACCCGCCACCGGGGTCTCCGACCTGTACGCCCTCGGCATCGTCGCGTACGAGGCGCTCGTCGGGCACCGGCCGTTCACCGGAGGCTCGGCGGTGGACATCGCCGTCGCCCAGGTCAACGACCCCGTGCCGCCGCTGCCCGCGACCATCGACCCGCGACTCGCGCGCCTGGTCATGGCGCTGCTCGACAAGAACCCGGCCAACCGCCCGCAGTCGGGCGCCGAGCTCGCCGAGCTGCTGGACGCCCTGGTGCCGCGCACCCCGCCCGCCGGCTCGCCGGTGGCACCGGATCGACCGGCCGGCCGTCGCGTCGCCTCGTCGTCCGCCTCGTCGTCCCCCGCGCCGGACGCCGTCGGACCGTCCGCACCTGCGCCGGCCGACCGCGCACCCGCCGCCGCACCCGCACGCCCGCCCCGCCCGGCGCCGACCGACCGGGCAATCCCGCCGCGCCTGGTGGCGGGCGGCCCCGCCGACCGACCCGCGGCGCGCCGGGACGCGGATGCCCCACCGTCCTTCGCACCACCGTCCTTCGCCCCACAGGGCACCGGTCTGCCGCCCACCCCCACCCCGCCGCCGCCCGGCACCCGCCCCGGCCGGCCGGTGGCGATGGACCCGGAGACCGGCGCGGCCGTCGGGCCGAGCCGTCGACGGGTGCCCGTCCCGGTGCGGGGCCCAGCCCCCACGGCCGCGCGACCCGGCGGAACCCGGCCCGCGGCCGGTCGGGCCCCACTCACCCCGTCCCGCCGCCCGGGCCCGGGACTGCGGCTGCGGTGGACCCGGATAGCCCTCGTCGTGCTCGGTCTGGTGGTGGTCGCGCTGCTCGGCGCGCTGGCCGCCCGGTCGGCCCGGGCCGATGTCTCACCCGGTTCGCCCGCCATCGTGCATATCGTGGCGGAGCGTGCACCTATACCCTCATCCGCAAGCCCCGTGTGCGCCCTCGGCGCGCGCGATGACCGTGGAGGACACCTGCAGTGAACGAGCCGAACCGGATCCTCGCCGGACGCTACGAGGTCGGTGAGATCATCGGACGCGGCGGGATGGCCGAGGTTCACATCGGCTACGACCGTCGTCTGGGCCGCACTGTCGCCATCAAGGTCCTGCGTTCCGACCTGGCACGGGACCCCTCGTTCCAGAACCGGTTCAGGCGCGAGGCCCAGGCGGCCGCCGCGCTCAACCACCCGGCCATCGTCGCGGTCTACGACACGGGCGAGGAGTCGGTCACCGAGACGACCGGCGCCGTCTCGCACGTGCCCTACATCGTCATGGAGTACGTCGAGGGGCACACCGTCCGCGACATCCTGCGCGACGGCTCCGCCCTGCCGATCGACGAGGCGCTCGACATCACCGCCGGGGTGCTCTCGGCCCTGGAGTACTCCCACCACGCCGGGATCGTGCACCGGGACATCAAGCCCGCGAACGTGATGATCACCCCCACGGGCGCGATCAAGGTGATGGACTTCGGCATCGCGCGCGCGCTGGCCGACTCCGCCGCCACCATGACGCAGACGCAGGCCGTGGTCGGCACCGCCCAGTACCTGTCGCCCGAGCAGGCGCGCGGCGAGCAGGTCGACGCGCGCAGCGACCTGTACTCGACCGGCTGCCTGCTGTTCGAGCTGGTCACCGGCCGCCCGCCGTTCATGGCCGACTCCCCGGTCGCCATCGCCTACCAGCACGTGCGCGAGCAGCCGCCGCTGCCGTCCAGCCTGTCGGACGACGTCCCCGAGGCCCTCGACCGGGTGATCCTCAAGTCGCTGGCCAAGGAGCGCGAGTCGCGGTACCAGACGGCCGCCGAGTTCCGGGCCGATGTCGAGGCCGTCCAGCGCGGCGGCCGGGTCCTGGCCCCCGCGGTCGGGGTCCCGCTGCCCGCCGCAGGCGAGGCGACCACCCAGCTCATGGCTCCGACCTCACCGGCCACCCAGGTGCTGCCACCGTCCCAGCTGCCCTGGGGCACCACGGGTGCGGCGGCGCCGGACGCGCCGGAGGACGAGGACAAGCCGAAGAGCCACAAGGCGCTGCTCATCTCGCTGATCGCGGTGGGCGTGCTCGCGGTCATCGCGATCGTGGTGCTGCTCCTGGCGCAGACCAGGACGAGCGACGCCATCAGCGTGCCGACAGTGGCCGGCCAGACGGCGTCGCAGGCCGAGTCCGCGCTCAAGAACGCCGGGTTCATCCCGGAGCGTCAGGAGAAGGCCTCGGCCACCGTCGCCAAGGACACCGTCATCGAGACGAACCCCGCCGAGGGAACCAAGCAGCCAAGAGGCACGAAGGTCACCTACTTCGTCTCGACCGGTCCGGCGACCACGACGGTTCCCGACGTCTCGGGCAAGACCGCCGACCAGGCGACGGCGGCGCTGCTGGCTGCGGGCCTGACCGTCGCGGAGAACCGCGGGACGGACGACAACCCGAACTTCCTGTCCGGCCAGGTCACCAAGACGGACCCGGCGGCGAACGCCCCCGCGACCGAGGGCCAGCCCGTCACGCTCTACATCTCGACCGGCAACGTGGTGCTCACCGATGTGACCGGCAAGTCGCAGGCGGATGCGGTCGCGGCGCTGCAGGCCCTCAAGCTCGCCCCGGTGGTCGAGCAGAAGGAGAGCAGCACGGTCGCGGTCGGCAACGTCATCTCGACCAACCCGGCGGCGGGCACGCTGCTGCGGCAGGGCCAGAGCGTCACCGTCACGGTGGCCTCGGCCCCCTCGACAGCAGTGATCCCGCAGGGCCTCGCGGGGCTGAGCTACGACGAGGCAGTCTCCCGTCTGAGCCAGGCGGGCCTGACGAACGTCACCAAGGTGACTGCGGCCTCGGAGGTCCAGGCGGCCGGGAACGTGGTGTCGACCAGCCCGGCCGGCGGGGCCACGGTGCCGCTCACGCAGCAGATCACCATCACGGTCTCGACCGGGGCGCCGGCCCCGACGGGTCCGGCAACCACGGGACCTCCCCAGGCCCCCAAGCCCTGAGTCGCCGAAGGCCCCGGTCCGACCCATCAGGGCCGAC
>JAHIJU010000517.1 GCA_018898235.1 Actinomycetota bacterium
CTCAATCGGCGAACTCGCCGGTCACCATGTAACGCACTTCCTTCCCGATATTGACCCCGTGGTCGGCGACCCTCTCCAGGAATCGAGCCGTCATGACCACCCTTACCACCAGTTCCGTTTCGTCCTCGCTCTCCCTGTCGTAGGTGGTAAGGAACTCGCGGTTTATCCGGTCCACCGTGTCGTCCATCCTGGTGAGCTCCTCGGCCATGTCCGGGTCACGCTCCTTGAACGCGTTCACCGCCCCGACTATTATCTTGATCGCCCACCTGAACATCTCGTCCATGTTCTCCCTTATCCACGGTGACAGTGCGTACCCCTGCATGTTTTCCATCGCCTTGCTGATGTTGACGCAGTTGTCGGCCGCCCGCTCCAGTTCCTGGGATATCCTCATGATGATCACGATGGTCCTGAGGTCTATGGCCACCGGCGCCTGTCTTGCCAGCAGTTTTATCCCTTCCCCGTCAATCCGTGTGACATACCCATCTATCTCGTCATCGCCCTCGATGATGCTCTGGGCAGCCTCCATGTCCACGTCCCTGAAAGCGGCCCGGGTCCGCTCCAGGACCTCCATCGTGGCGTTGGCCATCCGTAGCAGTTCCAGGTACAGCTCGTCCAGTTGCTGGTGAAAATCCTTTCGTGCCTTCATGTCCCCGTTTCCTCCTTGCTCCTACCCGAACCTGCCGGTGATGTACCTCTCCGTCCGCTCGTCGGCCGGATTGGTGAATATATGGTTGGTTTCCCCGAACTCAACTACCTCTCCCGGTTCACCCTGGTTCTCGATCATGACGAAAGCGGTGAAGTCACTCACGCGAGCCGCCTGCTGCATGTTGTGTGTGACTATGACCATCGTGTATCTCTCCTTCAGTTCCGCCAGCAGATCCTCCACACGCTGCGTCGCCACCGGGTCGAGCGCGGAGCACGGCTCGTCCAGCAATATCACCTCCGGTTCAACCGCGAGTACCCTGGCTATGCACAGCCTCTGCTGCTGCCCCCCCGAGAGGTTCATCGCGGGCCCCAGGAGCTTTCCCTTGACCTCTTCCCAGAGCGCCGCCTTCTTCAGGCTCTCCTCCACTACCCCGTTGAGCTCGCCCTTGTCCTTGACGCCGGCCAGCCGCGGCCCGTAGGCCACGTTCTCGTAGACGGTCTTGGGGAACGGGTTCGGCTTCTGAAACACCATGCCCACCGTCCTCCGCAGGCGGATCACGTCGTATCCGGGGTCGTAGATGTTCTCGCCGTCCAGCCTGACCTCCCCGGTCACCCGGCAGCCCGGGATGATGTCGTTCATGCGGTTCAGGCACCGGAGGAGTGAGCTCTTCCCACACCCCGAAGGGCCGATGATGGCGGTGATACGCTCGCGAGGGATCTCCAGCATGATATCCTCCAGCGCCCTGAAGTCGCCGTACGACATCGACAGGTTATCCAAGGTCATCCTCGGTCCAGGTTCTTCCATCCGCGTCTCCTGTAAAAATGAATCGGCACACTTGCGCGTATACTCGGTAATTCGCTCTCTCTGGTCATCCATCCGCGCCCCCGGCCATCTTTTTCCTCTGGTAGTACCTGCCGATCCGCCTGGCCGCGAAGTTCACCAGGAGCACCAGCAGGAGGAGGAGAGCGGCCCCGCCGTCCACGACCCTGCGGAAATCGGGAATCAGGGCCTCCGTCTGCGCGTACCATATATAACCCGCCAGCGGCGCGGCGGTATCCATTGGGCTAGTCGGGATGTTCCTCACGAAAAGGCCGGCTGTGTACACTATAGCGGCGGATTCTCCGATTATCCTTCCGATCGTCAGCATGGTCCCCGCCAGAATACCGGGGGTCGCCGATGGGAGCACCACCTGCCTGACCGTGGTCCATTTCGTCGCCCCCAGGCTCAGGGACGCTTCCCGGTAAGTCCCGGGCACGGACCTCAGGGACTCCTCGGAGCTTCGCATCAAGGTAGGCAGGTTCAGGATCGCACAGGTAAACGCGCCCGCGATAAGCGAGTAGCCCCAGCCGAAATAGATCACGAAAAGGGTCATGCCGAAAAGGCCGAACACGATTGAGGGAAGGCTGGCCAGGCTGTCGACACAGAAGCGAATGGCGTTGGTCAGTCTGCCTTCCCTGGCATACTCCGACAGGAACACGGCGGCCCCCAGGGAAACGGGGAGTGATATCGCCAGGGTCAACCCGGTGAGGTAGAGTGTCGAGACTATCATTGGGAGGACTCCTCCACCCTCCTTCATGGCCTCCGGCTTTCCCAACAGGAACCTCGGGTTCAAGGCTGTTAATATCCCGCGTCCGAATATCTGGAGGATGATGAAGAGCAGGACACCCACGGTGATTCCCCCAAGGAGCCAGAAGGCGATCGTTGCCAGTCTGTCCGCGGTCTTGGGCTTCACTCACTTCACCCTCTTGTCACGCGAGATCAGCTTCACGCCCAGTATCAACATCATCGCCAGCAGGAGCAGCACCAGTCCCTGGGCATAAAGGGCGGAACGAAAGACGCCGGTCGACTCGCCCATGTCGGTAATGATACGAGAGGTCATGGTGCTGGTCCGCTCCGTCAAGGAGAACGCGATCTGCCTGGCGTTACCCACAACCATCTGCACCGCCATGGTCTCCCCGATCGCCCTGCCCATGCCGAGTACGGTGGCTACCAGGATTCCTCTCTTCGCGGCGGGAAGCAGGGTACACCGTATCGTCTGCCACCTTGTGGCGCCCATCGCCATTGAAGCCTCCTCCAGTTCAGGCGGCAGGGACTTCAGGGCTTCGGCGCTCAACGCGGCGACGGTCGGGAGTATCATGACCGCGAGAACGACCGAGGCGGCCATCACGCCGTAGCCGGAGGTGCCGGTCCACCTCGCGATTTGCGGCACCAGCAACGTGAGCCCGAACCAACCGATTATTACCGAGGGGATGCCGGCGAGCAGTTCGATTCCCCTGCTGATCGTTCCCCCGATTCTAGCGGGTGCGATCCGGGTGATGAAGACCGCCGTTCCGATGCCCAGGGGCGCACCCAGGACCATGCCCCCCAGCGTGGTGAAGATCGTTCCGTTGAGAAAGGCCAGCATCCCGTACTGCCCCGCGGCGGGGTCCGTCACGTTGGGTGACCAGTTGGTGGTCATCAGGGTGAACCTCTGGCTGGTTATCGCGGGAATGCTCTCCCGAAATATGAACAGGAATATCATGAGTACCGAGAATATGGAGACCGAAGCAAGGATTTGAAGCGCGAGTCTCGTCGTTTTCTCGCGCCCGCTTTCGGCTATGCCCACTTTCGCGGCTCCCTTCGCGCCTTCGTCTTCCCGGCCCGGACCGCGGGAGAGTGCGACCGGCAATCGTCTCGTGGCGGGTTACCGGCTGAGTGCGGGTGGAAGGAACCCGAGGGTCCCTTCCAAC
>JAHIJU010000352.1 GCA_018898235.1 Actinomycetota bacterium
CGACCGGGTGGTGGGAGGTGTTCACGAACCGCTCGACGTAGAGCACCCAGCCCGTGGCGATCGCGGCGTTGCCGGCCCAGCAGGGGATCCAGTAGAGCCAGGCATTCGTGAAGCCCACGAGGTTGCCAAACGCCGCACGGGCGTAGGCGTAGGGGCCGCCGTCGGCGGGCATCCGTCGGGCCAGCGAGGCGAACATGAGGGCGAGGGCC
Source organism: Actinomycetota bacterium (assembly GCA_018898235.1). Lineage (GTDB taxonomy): Bacteria > Actinomycetota > Actinomycetes > Actinomycetales > Cellulomonadaceae > Cellulomonas. The sequence continues at coordinate 210 of JAHIJU010000352.1, forward strand.
ACGGCGCCGAGGGTCGTGAGCGCCATGGCGACCAGGGCGATCGGCCCGAAACCCGCGAGCGATCCCGGCAGGTTGAAGATGCCGACGCCGATGATCGTGCCGACCACCATGGACGTGGCCTGCGGAAGGCCGAGCCGGGTGGGTGCGGTGGGCGGGGCATCCTCGGCCATCGGACTCTCCCTGGCAGTCGGTGCTGGCAGTCGGTACTCGCTGTCGGTGCTGGGGCCCGTGCTGTGGCCCCGGCCGGCCCCGGCCGGCCCCGGCCGGGACCGCTCAGCGCCGGCCGACGAGACCGCCGCCGACCCAGCTGCGGATGGCGGCCGCGTCCTGCGCGGTGAGCTCCATCCGGGCGCCCTGGCACAGCCCGACGACGTAGTCGGCCCAGGTCTGCGCCACCTGAGCGATGTCGGGCTTGTCCGCCAGGTCGAGCCCGGAGTACAGCACCCCGGCGATGACGGCGTTCACCGACGCCCGCCCGATCGGTTCACCGGCGCTCTGGCAGGTGTTGCGTACCCGGCGGGCGGTCTCGGCCCGCTCGAACGGGTGCGCAGCGACGTCCTCGGCGAGCGCGGTCAGCAGCACCCGGTAACGCTCGGTGGGCAGGTTCGGGATGTCGGTGACCTCGACCACCTGGCGTTGCAGCGGCGGCAGGTCGACGGGTGCGGCCCCGGGCAGGTCGGCCTCGCTGGACCGCTCGGGGTCCCAGACGAAGCCCTCCGACGTGGTCAGCTCGGGCAGCTCGCGGGCCAGCCAGGCGACGAAACCGCCGGGTGCGCCCCAGCCGGTGGCCAGCGACGGGTCGGCCCGCTGCGCGGCCTGGGCGAGCGGACCGCCGTTGAGGGGGCGGTCGGCGCCGCGGACGAGGCGCAGCACGGCGCGGGCTGCGGCCGACGGCGCCTGGTCGTCGCCGTCCAGTCCCGACCGGCCGGTGCCGGAGCGCCGGCGCCGGGAACCGACGGTGGGCGCCGGTTCGGCGGACTGCGTCGCCGTGGCATCGGTCGCAGGGACGACGGGGGCCGGCGCCGCAGGCAGGGTCACGAGCTCCACGAGCTCATCGGCCGTGACCACCTGGTCGGCCACGGCCCGGTAGGCGCTCGCGGCCGGGCTGGCCGTCACGATCGTGACGCGGCGGTCGGCGGCCCGGGCGCGCAGTGCGAGCGGGGTGAAGTCCGCGTCGGCCGAGACGATGACGAACTCGTCGTAGCGGGTGGGCGCGGCCAGCGCGTCGACGGCGTCGAGCACGAGGTTGATGTCGGCGCTGGACTTGCCCTGCTGGGTGAGCGACGGGCAGTCGATGACGCTGAAGCCGGCGCGTGTGAAGTTGGGCCGGTACTGGGAGAACGCCGACGGGTTGAGGTAGCAGGCGCGCACCAGGAACCGACGGACCAGCTCACCGTCGTCGTCCTGGCCGAGCTCCAGGCCGGACAGCCAGTGCGCCGGCGAGCTCGCGAACGCCTCCGCGGCCACCGGGTCGAGCCGCCGCAGCCCGATGTAGACGTTGTCGAAGTCGACGAACAGGGCGCAGCGCAGGCGTCGGACGGTCGAGCTGGGGTCGGAGGTCACGGCAACATCCTCCACCGCCCCTGGGCCGGCTGCGACGCCGCCGGGCCGGTGCGGGCCGGACCGGCGGCGTCGGGGGTTCACCTGACGCGCGCGCGATCGGCACTTCTTGGGCAGGACGTTGGTCCCGGTCCGCGCGTACTCTGGAGTATCCGCACGCGAGCCTCGGGCTCATCCCGACTGGGAAGTCGACCCCGACGCGGAGGAGTGCGCGCATGACATCCCCGATGACCCCCACCCCGGCGCTCGCGCCGCGCCCGGCCGCGATGGCCCGGTCCTACACGATCCTGTCGGCGGCTGTGCGGGACGCCGGTCTGCTGCACCGCACGGTCGGCTTCTACCTCGGCCTGCTGGCCGGGCTGGCCGCTGCGCTCGGTGTGCTGGTGACGGCGTTCGTGCTGCTCGGCCACTCGTGGTGGCAGCTCCTGGTCGCCGGGCTGCTCGGTGTGCTCCTCACCCAGTTCGCGTTCGTCGCCCACGAGGCCTCGCACCGTCAGGTCTTCACCTCCGGCCGGGCCAACGACCGGCTGGGTCGCATCCTGGCCAACGGCGTCGTCGGCATCAGCCACACCTGGTGGATGTCCAAGCACAGTCGCCACCACGCCAACCCGAACCAGATCGGCCGTGACCCCGACATCGACAAGGACACCATCTCCTTCGTCGAGGAGGACGCCGTGCAGGCCCGCGGTCCGCTCAAGGCGCTCACCAAGGTGCAGGGGTACGCATTCTTCCCGCTGCTCACGCTCGAGGGGCTGAACCTGCACCAGCGGTCGATCCGGTCGCTGTGGACCGCGCCGCGCGGGAACACCCGCACGCTCGAGCTGTCCATGCTCGCGGCGCGTCTGATCGCCTACGTCGTGGTGGTCGTGTGGGTGCTGCCGCTCGGCATGGCCGCGGCGTTCCTGGGCGTGCAGCTCGCGGTGTTCGGCGTCTACATGGGCGCCTCGTTCGCGCCCAACCACAAGGGCATGCCGATCGTGGACGCGCACGCCAAGCTCGACTTCCTGTCCAAGCAGGTGCTGACCAGCCGCAACATCCGCGGCGGGATCGGCATGCGGTTCGCGATGGGCGGGCTCAACCACCAGATCGAGCACCATCTGTTCCCGTCCATGCCGCGCCCGCACCTGGCTCGCGCCCGGGCCCTCGTGCGCGAGCACTGCGCGGCCCACGGCGTCCCGTACACCGAGACCGGGCTGGTCGAGTCGTACCGGATCGTCGTCCGCTACCTCAACCGCGTCGGCCTCGCCGCCCGCGACCCGTTCATGTGCCCCATGGTCCGCATCCACCGCCCCGTCTGACCCTCCCGCCCCCACCGCCACCGCGGGATTCCGAGTCTGGGCAGGTCATGGACCTGCCCAGACTCGGAATCCCGGGGTGTCTGGAGGTGCGCGAGCGCTGCCGTGGGCTCCTGCCGTGGGCTCCTGCGGTGGGGGCCTGCGATTCCGAGCCTGGGCAGGGCCGCGACCTGCCCAGCCTCGGAGACGCGGGGGTGAAGACGGGGGGAGGGACGGATGCGCGATGAGGCCGGGCGTCCATCGCGGCGATGGCGGAGGAGTGGACGAGGACGTCCGATCCGGTGTCGTCCGGGGTGGTGACGCCGAAGCCCTTGTCGGCGTGGAACCACGTCACGATGCCTGCGGCCATGATGGCCCCCGTGGTCGCCTCGTCGAGGCACGTGGACCTCGCAGGGCGGCCTCAGGCCCACCCGATGCGCCCCGGCTCGGAACCCCAGAACCTCCCATCGTCGCAGGTCAGAGAGCCGCCTCCGGCCTTGCGACCCGGACG
>JAHIJU010000353.1 GCA_018898235.1 Actinomycetota bacterium
CGACCTGCGGGGACGACGTAGTCCGGAACCGGGGTGTCCTCACCGGCCGGCGCCAGGACGGAGACGTGGTGCCCCTCCGCGAGCAGGGCCTGGGCCAGGTCGCGCGCGTGGAACTGCACGCCGCCCGGTGCATCGAAGGAGTACGGGCAGACGATGCCGATCCGCAGCCGCCGCGTCGTCCCGCTCATGCCGGGTGGCCGTCGACGGCGGACAACCGATCCGGGTCCAGGTCGGCGACGAAGACGCGCTGCAGCATGTGCCAGTCCTGCGGATGCGCCGCGATCCCGGCGGCCACCTGGTCGACCCAGGCCTGGGTGAGGGCGACCACCCGCTCGCGGCCGACCAGCGACGGCTCCACCTCGATCGGATCGCTGAACTCGATGTGGATGCCCCAGCGCGTGCCGGCCGCCCGGCGCCGTTCACCGGTCAGCCGCTCGTAGCTGATCGACGCGACGGCCAGCGTCGCGGCACCGCCTGCGGCCAGTGCACCGGGCCCGGCCGCGACCCGCGCACGTTCGCCGAACATGTCCACCTCGACGCCGCGGCTGCTCAGGTCACGGTCGGCGAGCAGCGGCAGCACCACGGACCCCGCGTGCACGATCTGCACCAGGGTCCGGAAGACGCTGCCGCCCTCGCCCTTGGCCAGCGGCACGATCCGCACGCCGAAGCCCTCGCGCAGCGCGAGGAACGCCCGGAACAGTTCCTCGGGCTCGAGCTTCTCGGCCACGGTGGCGACGGGCCCCAGGTTCCGTGCGGCCCAGGCCCCGGCCAGGTCCCAGTTGCCGGAGTGCCCGAGGGCGAGCACCACGGACGCGCCGTCGGCCTGCCCCGCCCTGATCCACTCAGCGTTGCTCGCCCGGACACGCGCGTCGACCTGGGCACTGCTGAGCCGGCCGAAGGTGAGGATCTGGGCGTAGTAGCGCAGGTAGGACCGCATCCCCGCCCGCGAGAGCCGACGCAGGTCGCGGGTCGCCAGCTCGGGGCGCACCCGTCGCAGGTTCGTCTCGAGCTGTCGCACACCGGACCCGTGCGCCCACCACGCGACGTCGGCGGCCGCCACCATCGCGCCCAGCACGAACGACTCCGGGAGCCGGGGAGCGACCGCCCACGCGGTCTGCAGCAGTCGACCGCCGTCCAGCGTCACGGATGGTTCCCGGCGGCCCGCGCCTGGCGGTGCACGGTGGCGATCCGTTGCCCGACGGTGACGGCCGAGGCGACGGCGAGCAGCCCGAGCGCCACGGTGAGCACCACCGGGGCAACGCCCAGCCCGACGAGGGCGACGGCGACCAGGACGACGACGAGCCGGTCGGCGCGCTCGGCGATGCCCACGGCAGCGGTCATGCCGACCCCTTCGGCACGGGCCCGGGCGTACGGCACGATCGAGCCCAGCACCAGGCAGGCCAGCGCGAGCACCATCGCGAGGTGGTTGTCGCCGGCGCCGGCGAACCAGAGCACCAGACCGGCGAAGATGGCGGCATCGGCGAACCGGTCGAGCGTGGAGTCGAGGAACGCCCCCCACGGCCCGGACCGGCCCGACTGGCGCGCCATCACCCCGTCGAGGGAGTCGGTGAGCGCCATCAGACCGACGACGAGCGCCCCGACGAACAGGTGCCCGGTCGAGAACGCCCACAGCGCGGTGACGACCACGACCACGGTGCCCGTGACCGTGACGGCATCGGGGCTCACCCCGGACCGCAGCAGCAGGCGGGCGAGTGGTGTGAACAAGCGCGTCATGAACCCGCGCAGGCCGTTGAGCACGGTCAGCCCTTCCCGCTGGTCGACGCCGACCCCGATGTCGGCCAGGCCGCCGCCAGCCGCTCACGCGTGTCACCGAGCAGGGCCGGCAGCGCCCGGGTCTGGGCAACGATCGGCAGGAAGTTCGAGTCACCACGCCACCGCGGGACGACGTGCTGGTGCAGGTGCGCGGCGATGCCCGCACCGGCCACCTCGCCCTGGTTCATCCCGAGGTTGAAGCCCATCGGGGCGAGCACGGCGCGTTCGACCTGCATGGCCGTCGCGGTCAGCTCACCGATCTCGACCCGTTCGGCCGCGGTCAGGTCCGTGTAGTCGGCGACGTGACGGTAGGGGCACACCAGCAGGTGCCCCGAGTTGTAGGGGTACAGGTTGAGCACGACGTAGGACGTCACCCCGCGGGTGACGATGAGCGCGGTCGCGTCGTCCAGCGTCGGAGCGCGGCAGAACGGGCAGCCGTCGCCCGGCTCGGCGTCCGACGGCCGGTCCGCACCGCCGATGTAGGCCATCCGGTGCGGGACCCACAGCCGCTGCAGACCGTCGGGATCGCCCGGTAGGCCGTCGGCCGGTTCAGTGGTCGCGGGGGGC
>JAHIJU010000354.1 GCA_018898235.1 Actinomycetota bacterium
GCTGCGACCGCCAGCACCACCATGGACGCGCCGGAGGTCGAGACCGGGGAGGTCGTGACCTTCGAGGATGGGGCGGTGCCGATCTTCGTCGTCACCGCCGTGACCGCCGCAGGGGCGGCCGCGGCGCTCTGCGCCTCCGCGACGGGGACGACGGCGAACGCCATCACCACCCCGAGGAGACCCGCAGCCCGGCGCGGCACCCGGTGGCTCGTGACCTTGATGCTTCCCATGGGGGGTCAGTCCTCTCGCTCGATGTCGAGTGCCTGATCGGCCCGACGTCGGGCTGCACATGATGGGACCTCTGTCCGTTTCACCCACTTGGGGTAACCCCCGGGCACCAACCGCCAGATGCGGCTCCTGACCAGCGCATTTACCACAAGACGCTGTCATCGATCGCGGGGATCGCCCCAGGTCACACGATTGCGCGGCAAAGCGGCCGGCCGGTCCCAGAGGGACCGACCGGCCGTCGATGCAGGACTTCAGCCCTGGATCAGCGCGCCCGCAGCGGTGAGGTTGCCGGACAACGTCGCCGGGACGTTGAGCCGCAGGGGGCCATAGCGGGACTCGGTGCCGAACCGGTTGTTCGTGATCGAGATGTTGCCCACGTGATAGCGACCGCTCGCCCCGTCCACGCAGAAGAGCGCGTACCCGCCACCGTCCAGCCAGTTGCCGTCGACCGTGACCGGGCCGGCAGAGCTCGGGCCGAGGTCCGGTGCGAGGAAGATCGCGGAGTTGGCGTCCGAGCCGACGTCGATGCTGTTCCCGGTGATGACGAGGTCCGTCACACCGCTCTGCATCTGCACACCGTCGGCGTGCGCCCCCGGGGCCGGGTCGAGGTCGTGGATCCAGCTCGCATCCAGGGTGACGTCACTGCCGACCTTCACCCCGTCGCCGGTCACCGAGTGGATGTCGACCCGTCGCGCCGTCCAGCTGCCTCCCGCGATCGCGTTCTCGAAGCCGGCGATCTCGGAGTCCGTGATCGTGACCGAGCCGGACACCACCTGGACCCCGTAGAACCCCTCGCCGAGGATCCGCGAGTTGCGGATCGTCACACCCGGTGCGTCGATCACGACCGTGCCGCTGATGTCCAACCCGTCGAGGACCGTGTTGGCCGTGGTCACCGTCATACCGCCCGAACGGGTCAGCTGAACCCCGTCCGGCACACCCGTGTTGGAGCTGCCGGGCTTCGGTGTCGTGGGCGCGGGCACCACGACGGGCGGGGCGGAGGAGGTGGTCGTCGGCCTGGGGGCTGTGGCCGTCGGCCTCGGGGTGGCGGACGAGGTGGCCGAGGCGACCGGGGCGGGGGTCGACGTGGCGGTCGGCACCGGTGCGGCTGTCGCGCTCGCCGTCGGTCTCGGTCGCGGCGTCCAGGTCGGCCCGGCGGTCGCCGACCACGACGGGATCGAGGTGTGGCCGCCCGAGGCGCCGGGGCAGAACACCACGTCGACCCAGTACTGCCGGTGACGCTCACTCCAGCTCGGGAACCGGACCCCGTGCCCGCGGACCGAGACGGCGGCCGCATCGGCATCGACCTGCAGCTCGGGCGAGACGGACCGTCCCTGGAAGTCGGAGGTCGTGGAGTACCGACCGTCGGGCGAGGTGTAGGCGACGACGTAGGTGGTGCCCGAGGTGACCTCGACGGGGCGGTCCAGATCGGCGGTCTGCCACCCGGTGGCCGACTCGTCGTCGAAGCTCGCGAGCGCGAGGAGCGTGCCGTCCTGCGACCAGAGCGCGCCGTCATGCTCGGCGTCGTCATCGGCCTGCTTCCAGAACCGGACGCCGACCACGGCGCCCGAGGTGCTGGGCGTGAAGCGGGTGCCGACGGTGACCGCCTCGCCGCTGTCCACGGCGGTCGCCCCGAGTGGGGTGCCGTGACCCCACATCGTGACCGCCGCGGCCGACGGGGTGGCGCTGATCACGGTCGCGCCCGAGACCAGGACAGTGACGCCCAGGGCGAGCGCTGCCCACCTGAGCGGGAGCGAAGCGGCGCGACGCGCGTCGCGGGTGTGGTGCGGACGATGATCCGGACGGTGCTGGGCCATGCGCTGGTCCTCCTGACGGCGACCGGGAAAGCCACCCGGGGCTTCAGGGCGGCCATGGATGCGAGGGGACATCCGTGGTCGTTTATCGTTCTGTGACATGTGTATCACCCGGATGGAGCAACGTCGAGCCACTCCGGCGAGTGAGAGCAGTCACAGCGGAACACCGATCCGACGACGCCACGACGTCAGGACCGTCAGCAACGCAGCACCGAAGGCGCCCCCCAGGGCGAGCACCGCCCCCAGCGTGCGGGTACGGCTGCCCTTCTGGGTCTCGTAGACGGGCAGGGACGGGCTCAGGCTGATCCGGACGCGCTGCGAAGCCTTCACCGCCCAGTCGTCCTGCAGTTGCGTGATCGCCCGACTCAGGTGGTCCAGGCCCGCCGACATCTGCTGGGCCGCCTCGATCTGCGTGCGGCCGACCGACTGCACGTCCAGCGCCGTGTCCGCATAGGCGTGCACCCACTGGGTGCCCTGGTCGGGCTGCCGGATGTCATAGCCGGAGACCACACCCTGGCTCGCGAGGGTCACACCCGGGTCAGCTGTCGCCCATTGCGGAAACCCCGACACCGACCTGCTGATCACACCTGCCGACGCCAGCAGGGAGCTGGTCGACTCCACCAGGGCGTTCGGGCTCGATCCGAGGGGCGGGAGCAGGATCACCCGGACGCGACCGATCACCAACGATTCCTGTCCCCGGACGAGGACCAGACCTGCGCCCGCCGTGAGCGCCGCGACCGTCACGAAGACCATCCACGGGCGGATCAGGAGCAGGAGACGACGACGGCGTCCACCGGATCGACCCATCATTTCACCTGGACCTCCACACGGGACCTCGAACGTCCGAGCCTATGCTGACCTGGGCGCAGGGCGCCCACGACCACGACGCCCGGACGACCCCCAGGGAGCCCGATGGATCTGCGGTACATCCTCGCCCAGCTGCGCCGACGCGCCTGGGTGACGGCCCTGTGCCTGGTCGCGACGGCGACGATGGCCTTCTACGTGCAGAGCACGGTCCCCGCCCTCTACCAGGTCCAGGCTTCCCTCGTGCTGGTCCCGCCGAGCCTCGCGCAAGACCCCGGGTCGAACCCGTTCCTGTCGATCGGCGGGTTGAACCCCGCCGCCGACGTCCTCGTGCGCGCCCTCAACTACAGCTCGTTCAGGGAGACCGTGGCCCCGGCGGGCGGCACCCGCACGTTCGATGTCTCACGGGACACCGACGCCTCGGGTCCACTCCTGGTCGTGAACGCGAGCGACGTCACGGCGGCGGGCGCGAACGAGGTCCTCGACCAGGTGGTGAAGCAGGCGCCGATCTCCATGGCCCAGCTCCAGGACGACATCGGCGTCACCCACGTCGCGATGATCGACGTCCTCGAGATCGCCCGGGAGTCGCAGCCCACCATCGACACCAAGAGTCAGCAGCGGGCGCTGCTCATGGTCGTCGCGGCGGGGCTGGTCGCCACCGTGCTCGGCGTGGGGCTCCTGGACCGCTGGCTGCTGAAGCGCAAGGCCGCCCCGCCGAAGCCGAAGTCGCCGGCGAAGCCTGTTCGACGCGACCCCGACCGTGCGGATGAACGACCCGGGACACGAGCGTCGAGCCGGGGGCAGAGCCCACGACCCCGACGGCGACGGGTGCCGACCGGGCCGCCGCTGCCGGCGCTGCCCGACCCGACCGTCGGTGGCGTCGCCCAGCTCCAGGAGCTGATCGCCGACCCTGATCGCACCCGGGCGTCCGACGAGACGGACTCGACACCCTTCCGGGGGGTGAAGGGCGCGCAATGAGCGGCCGGCTCGCCCCCGACCTGCAGCCGCAAGCGCGCCCCCAAGCCGCGATCATGCTGAGCGCGTGGGCGTTCCTGCTGCTCGTCCTGCCGGCCAAGCTCGTGGTCGGCGCCCTCGGTGCCGTCGGGAGCCCGGCCCAGATCCTCGGCATGCTCGCCGCCCTCGTCTGGTTCATCACCGTGATGACCGTCCGCGCGGTCGACCGTTCCTCCGCGGACCCGATCCGGTGGGCGTTCCTCGCGTTCGCCACCGCGTGCCTCGTCGCCTACCTGATGGCCGTCACCAGGCCGATCGAGGCGATCGAGCTCTCGGCCGCCGATCGCGGGATGCTGCTCATCCTGTCCTGGGCAGGGGTGCTGCTGACCTCCTCCGATCTGCTGCGCACCCGGGCGGGACTCACCATGGTGCTGCGGACCATCTGCCTCGGGGCGGGCCTGGCGGCCGGGGTCGGGCTCATCCAGTACTTCACCGGCGAACCCCTGGTGACCCGGCTGTCGATCCCAGGGCTCACGGTGAACGGCTCGTACACCACCATCTACAGCCGCAACGGACTCGAACGGGTGGCCGGGACCTCGACCCACCCCATCGAGTTCGGCGTGCTCATGGCGATGGCCCTGCCGATCGCGCTCCATCTCGCGTTCCACGACACCGCGCGGTCCCGGCTGCGCAGGTGGACCCCCGTCGTGCTCATCGCCGCGGCCATCCCGACGGCCATGTCCCGTTCGGCGCTCATCGGCCTCGCGCTCGTGCTCCTCATGGTCATGCCGACCTGGACGAGGCCGCGCCGCCGTGCCGGCTACGCGGCTCTCGTCGCCGGTTTCGCCGCCGTCTACGTCGCGGTCCCTGGCCTGATCGGCACGATGACGCGGCTCTTCACCGGGATCTCCGATGACACCAGCGCCCTGTCCCGGGTCAACTCCTACGACATCGCGCTGCACTTCACGGCCCTGAGCCCGCTGTTCGGACGAGGGTTCGGCACCTTCCTGCCGCGCTACCGCATCCTCGACAACCAGTACCTGGGGATGCTCGTCGAGATCGGGGCCGTCGGCCTGCTGGCGTTCGTGGTGCTGCTCGCGACCGGTGCCGTCGTCACCCGTCGGGTGTTCCGAGCGGTCGCGACGACCTCATCCGACCGAAGCCTCTCGATGAGCCTGCTGGCCACCGTCGCGGCGGCCGCCGCGGCCTGCGCCACCTTCGACTCGTTCGGGTTCCCGCAGGTGGGTGGGCTGCTGTTCGCCGCACTCGGGCTGCTCGCCGCGCTCGCCCGGATCGTCGACGAGGAGAGCCACGAACCGCTGCTGGAGGCCGCGAACGAGCCCGAGGCCGTCACCGCCCCGATCCGCATGGTGATCGCCGGCGCCCGACGACAGTTCCCGAGGCGTCGATGACCGCCGCGCCCGACGGGCCGGTGCGCGACGGGCTGGTCGTGCTGGCCTCGGGCGTCTCCTGGGACGACGCGGCCATGTCGGAGAAGCGGCTGGCGCTCGCGCTCAGCACCCGGACGCACGTGCTGTTCGTCGACCCCCCGGTCTCGGTCCTCACCCCGCTGCGCAAACCGCACCTCACGGCCGCCGCACGTCGACCGGGGCTGCGGACGGTGGCCCCCCGGCTGGCCCGGGTCACCCCGCTCGCCCCGCCCGGCGTCAGCCGGCCGGGCCTGCGCCGGCTCGCCCTGGCCGCCACCCGGGTCACCATCCGCCGGGCTGTCCGAAGGCTCGGGCTCTCCCCGACCGCACTGGTGGCCGCCTCGCTGGACGACGTGTTCGGCGCCCTTCCCGCAGTGCCGCACATCTTGTGGGCGACCGACGACTGGGTGGCCGGCGCCGAGCTCATGGGGCTCGACCGCGCCGTCGTCGAGCGGGACGAGCGCGCGCAGCTGGGCCGCAGCGATCTGGTGGCGGCGGTGTCGCAGGTGCTCGCCGACCGGCTCGGGACCACCGGGGTCCCGACCCATCTGCTGCCCAACGGGGTGGATGCGCAGCCGCTGTCCACCTGCGACGAGGCCCCGCCGGCCACCGATGTGCGGCTGCCGCAGCCGATCGCCACCTTCATCGGCCACGTCTCGGCGCGGATCGACGTCCAGGCCCTGCTCGCCGTCGCGGGGACCGGCTCCTCGCTGCTGCTCGTCGGACCGCAGCCGACCGTCTCGTCGCTCGACGGGCTCACCGAGCTGCTCGCCCACGACAACGTGCAGTGGACGGGCGCACGTCCCGCACAGGACCTGCCGGGCTACCTCCGCCTCACGACCGTCGGACTGACGCCCTACGCCGACACCGCCTTCAACCGGGCGAGCCACCCGCTCAAGACCCTCGAGTACCTCGCGGCCGGGCGGGCGGCCGTCGCCACCGATCTGCCCGCGGCGCGGCTCATCCCCGCCGACCTCGTCAGGCTCTGCCGGACGCCCGCCGAATTCGCCACCGCCACCGTCGAGGCCCTGGCCCGACCGGTCGACCCCGAGCTCGTCACCCGCCGGCGGGCCTACGCCGCCCAACACTCCTGGCAGGTCCGGGCCGACCGCATGCTGGCCCTGATCGACGAGGCCGCACAGGCACGGCGGGCACAGCGATGAGCCCGGTCCGGGCGCGCCTGGCGGCGAGCTCGCTGCGGGCGTTGGTCTCCGCCGTCGATCTGCTCCCGGCCGGCTGGCGCTATGGGTACGTCAACCCGCTCGCCCGCCGCCTGCTCGGCGGGGACCAGCCTGCGGGGCTGCGCTCAGGGGCCACGACCCGGGCCGTCGTCACGCCGGTCGACGGTCCGCCACCTGCGGCCAGACTGCATGCGGCGCTGGTCACCGGCCGCCTGGACGTCGGTGGGGTGGAGGCCGTCGTCGCCATGCTCGCCGAGCGGCTGCCCACCGAGGGGGTGGCGGTCACGGTGCTCTGCAGCGCCCTGGGTCGCACCGCATCCGCGCTGCGTGAGAACGGGGTCGCCGTCCACGTGGTCGACTCCCCCGAGCGGGCGGCAGCGGCCCTGCAGGAGCTGGCGCCCGACGTCGTCCAGCTGCACAACGCACCGCCGTCCCTGGTCCAGGCGGCCCGGACGAGCCGGCTCCCGCTGGTTCCCGTGGTGCACAACACCGAGGTCTACAACACGGCCGAGGACTGGCGGCGGGCGGCGGATCTGCTCGACCACGCACCGGATGCCATCGCGGTCAGCAGC
>JAHIJU010000355.1 GCA_018898235.1 Actinomycetota bacterium
CAACGGCCTGGGGCTCGACGACCTGGCCGTCATCGAGATCCACGAGGCGTTCGCCGCGACCGTGCTGTGCCACCTGGCCGCCTGGGAGTCCGAGGAGTTCGGCCGCACCCGGCTCGGGCTTCCCGGTGCGTTCGGCACCGTGGACCGCGCCCGGCTCAACACGCACGGCGGCTCGTTGGCCGCCGGGCACCCGTTCGCCGCCACGGGCGGACGCATCGTCGCCGGGGCCGCCAAGGCGATCTCCCAGCGCTACGACGCCGACCCGGCGGGCGGCCCGGTGCGCGCCCTGGTGAGCGTGTGCGCCGCCGGTGGCCTCGGCTTCGCGATGCTGCTGCAGGCCGGCCCCCTGCCCACGGACTGAGGAGGCCCCGATGCCCGACACCTATCTCGACCTGGTCAACCGCGACCCCGGCCGGGCCGTCGCCCGCCGGCTCAAGCTGCCGCGCCCGCCGCTGTTGCGGCGCTACTCCCCGGGCGAGCCGTTGCTCACCGGTCCGGTGCTGCTGCTGGGGGCCGGGGCCGATGCCGACGCCCTGGCCGGGGTGCTCGCCGGGCCCGTGGGCGGACCTGTGCGATCGGGCGACGACGCATCGTCGCGCCCGACGGGTGCGCCCGACCTCGTCTTCGACGGCTGGGACCTGGACGTGCACCGCCACGCCGACCCGGCGCTGCGATACGCCGCAGTGGTCGTCGTGCTCACCGAGGTGCTCGCTCCCGGTGACCTGTCCGACCCGGCGTTGGAGCTCGCCGGGGTGCTGCGCTCGCTGCGGCCCGGCGCCCGGGTGGTCACGGTCTCCCGCCCGGCGGGCTCCGACGACGCCCCCGCCGTGGCCGCCGCACGTGAGGGCGTCGAGGGGCTGGTGCGGTCCCTGGCCAAGGAGCTGCGCGACGGTGCGACCGGCAACGGCGTTGTCGTCGCACCGTCCGTGCCGGTGACCGCGCCGGGGGTGCTCGGGGCGCTGCGGTTCTTCCTGTCGGCGCGCTCGGCGTACGTGGACGGGCAGCTGCTGCCCATCGACTCATCGGCCGGGATGCTGCCTGCCGACTGGGCGGCGCCGCTGGCCGGACAGGTCGTCGTCGTCACCGGGGCGGCCCGCGGGATCGGGGCCGCCATCGCGGCGGTGCTGGCCCGGGACGGGGCGCGCGTGGTCGCGGTCGACGTGCCCGCGGCGGGCGACGGTCTGGTGCGCACGGCCAACGCGGCCCGCGGCACGGCGCTGCAGCTCGACGTCACGTCCCCCGACGCCGGGGCGCGCATCCTGGAGCACGCGCTGGGCCGGTACGGGCGGCTCGACGTCGTCGTGCACAACGCCGGGATCACGCGCGACAAGCTGCTGGCCAACATGACGCCCGAGCGCTGGGACCAGGTGCTCGCGGTCAACCTGGAGTCCCAGCTCGCGATCAACGAGACCCTGCTCACCTCGGGCGACTTCGCCGACGCCCCGCGCCTGGTGTCGATCGCCTCGACCTCGGGCATCGCCGGCAACCGCGGCCAGACCAACTACGCCACGTCCAAGGCAGGCGTGATGGGCCTGGTCCGGGCCACGGCGGCGCTGCTCGCACCGTTCGGCGGCACCGCGAACGCGGTGGCCCCCGGCTTCATCGAGACCGAGATGACAGCCCGCATCCCCGCGGCGACGCGCCAGATCGCGCGCCGGGTCAGCTCGCTCGCCCAGGGCGGCCTCCCGGTCGACGTCGCCGAGGCCGTCGCCCTGCTCGCCGGCCCCACGGCCCCCGGCACCCAGGGCCGCACCCTCCGAGTCTGCGGCCAGAACCCGGTAGGCCGATGACCCTCCCACCCCCTCCTCTCCCCCCTGCGATTCCTCCCCTCCCTCCTCCCGCGATTCCGAGGGTGGACAGGTCTGGACCCTGCCCACCCTCGGAGACCCCCGAACCGGGGTCCTCCGATCTCGCAATTCCGAGGCTGGGCAGGGTCCAGACCTGCTCGACGCCGGAATCGACGCGCGCGGGGTCGAGTCCCGCGGGGGCGACGCGCTCGGGGACGGGAGGCTCCGGGCGGTCGGCGCCCACGATTCCGAGGCTGGGCAGGGTCCGGACCTGCTCAGCCTCGGAATCGCCGGCGGGGGGCGGGGGCGGGGGCGCCGGCGGGGGCGAGGCGGGGGAATCGGGAGGGGCGGGGTGAGCGACGTCGAGCTGGGGGCGGTGCCGGCGCTCGGCAGCGTGTACGGGCGCGCTCTGACCGGCGCCGTTCGTCGTGCCGTGCGCCGGTCCGGTCCCGGCGCGCCGGGGATGCCCGCGCGCCGCCTCGTCGTGCACGGCGTACGCGCCGACGCAGCCCGCCTCACCGCCTACCTGCACCTGCTCGGCGAGCCCGCGAACGACCGGCTGCCTGCCGGGTTCGTGCACGTCCTGGCGTTCCCGCTGGCCATGGCCCTGCTCACGGCCGACGACTTCCCGCTCCCCGCGCTGGGCCTGGTGCACGTGGCCAACCACGTCGTCCAGCACCGCCCGGCCCTGCTCACGGACCGGCTGACGCTCACGGCCCGCGCCGAGCACCTACGCCCACACCGGGCCGGCACCGCGGTCGACCTGGTGACCGAGGCCGCGGTCGACGGCCACGTGATCTGGACCGGCACCTCGACCTACCTGGCCAAGGGCCTGCGGCTGCTCGGCGACGCGCCGCCGAAGGAGCCGCCCGCGCCGTTCGTCATCCCTGAGGAGCCCACCGCCCGGTGGCGCCTGCCTGCCGACCGGGGCCGCGCCTACGCCGCCGTCAGCGGTGATCGCAACCCGATCCACCTGTCCGCGACGACCGCCCGGCTGTTCGGATTCCCCCGCGCCCTGGCCCACGGCATGGACACCGCCGCCCGGCTGCTCGCCGCGGTGGGTCCCGGGCGGGGCGATGCGTTCACGTGGAGCGTCGAGTTCGCGGCGCCGGTGCTGCTGCCGTCGACCGTGGACGTGCGGGTGGCCGCGGACGACGGAGGATTCAGCCTCGCGGTCTGGCGACCAGCGGACGGAAAGCCGCATGTGGTGGGGCGGGTGTCGGCGGGCTGAGGTTTCGTCCCTGCACGTCAGGACCTCAGCGCCCAGGTCCGCACCCGACCGCGACCCCATCCCGAACCGGCATCTGGTCGGTTGAGGGCCACGACACACCGGCCGGGCGCACCCCACCGACCGGTTGCCAGGGCCGCAGGCCAGAGGGGCGGGGGCGGACTACTTGGCCAGGTACTTCGCCACCCGCTCGGCCGCGTTGGCCCGGACGTCGAAGTAGTAGAAGGGGTAGTCGAACGGGTGGTAGACGCCCACCGGCATACCGAAGGCGTAGTCGGCCGGGTTCACCGAGTCGCAGATGATGACGCCCTTCGCGGTGTCCACCCGGGCGTCGGCCAGGCCCATCACCTTCGCCGGCTGACCGTTCGCATCCATCACGGGCAGGCCGGTCTTCGGGTCGAGGGAGATGGACCCGAGGTTCTGCGCGACCGTGGCCTGCTCCTGCGTGCGAGTCCAGGTGATCGGGTTGATCGCCAGACCGCCCGGCAGCAGGACGGGGTTCGTCCCGTCGACCGTGGCGGCCTCGGTGTTCCACGAGACGATGACGCCGGTGTCGTCGGCCCCCTCGGCGAACTTGAGCATGGGGTTGGCCGAGAGGTATGCAGGAGTGATCGAGTACCCGACCACGTACGCAGCGACCATCCGCTTGTACACGTCCTTGTGCTTCGACATGTACTGCTCGAGCAGGTTCGCCATCACGTTCGAGCCGAGCGAGTGGCCGACCAGCATGAACGGCCGGCCGTCGTTGTCGTGCTCGATGTAGTACTCGAAGGCCGCGATCCCATCGACGGTCGGCGCCCCGGCCACCACCTCGACCTGCTCGGACTGCGGCATCGCCGCGCGCGACGCCGTGTCGGCCTGCCGGTAGTACGGCGCGAAGATGTTGGCCGACGGCGCGAAGGCGGTCGCCTGACGCTGCAGGGCGACGGCCGCGCCGGCCATCATGCCCGGGTCGTCGATCGGGCCGACGACCGGCTGCGAGGCGTTCGCCTTGGTGTACGACGTCGGGTACAGGTAGAAGACGTCGACCGGCTTGTCGATTGAGGTCGGCACCGCCAACCAGTGGGCCGGGTCCGAGTAGTCGGTGGGCGTGACCTTCGCCGCGGACGACGACGGGGTCGACGAGGTCGGCGCGGTGCTGCCGGTCCCGGTGGTGCTCGCGCACCCAGCCGCGCCGAGGGCGACCACTACTGCGAGCACTGCGAGGGTGCGGGCACGCACGCGGGACCGGGCCGCCCGACCGGGGCGAGGAGAGGCGGG
>JAHIJU010000356.1 GCA_018898235.1 Actinomycetota bacterium
AGAAGCGCTCGAACACCCGCTCCTGGACCGCGTGCTCGATGCCGATGCCCTCATCGACCACCGAGATCTCCACGACGTCGCCCGCGAGCGCGACGCCCAGGCTCACCGCCGTGTGCTCGGGCGAGTAGGCGACGGCGTTGTCGAGCAGGTTGCGCACGGCGGTCACCAACAGGTTCCGGTCGCCCGACACCGTCAGACCGCCCGCTCCCCCGACCCGCAGCCGGATGTGCTTCGCATCGGCCGCCGTCCGGGCGCTGTCCGCCGCCTCGGCCACGACCTGGTCGACGTCGACGAGCGTGATCTCGTCGAGGGCCCCGGCGACCTGCAGCCGGGACAGCTCGATGATCTCCATCACCAGCCGGGACAGCCGTGAGGCCTCGGTCTGCATCCTGGCGGCGAACCGACGGACCGCCTCGGGATCGTCGGCCGCACCCTCGACGGTCTCGGCCAGCAGGGACAGGGCGCCGACCGGGGTCTTGAGCTCGTGCGAGATGTTGACCACGAAGTCCCGGCGGATCGCCTCCAGACGCCTGGCCTGGGTCAGGTCGTCGGCCAGCACCAGCACCAGATCGCTCGTCACCGCGGCGACCCGCACACTGACCCGCAGCGCCGCCGTGCTCATCGGGCCGCGCGGCAGGTCGAGCTCGACGTCCTCGATCAGACCGTCCCGCCGCACCTGCGCCACGAGGTCACGCAGCGCCGGATGGGTCAACGCGCCGTCCCGGACCAGGCCGAGCGCATGCGACGCGGCCGTGGCCCGCACGACGCGATCCTGGTCGTCGACCACCATGGCGGCCGAGCGCAGTACCGACAGGACGCGCGAGACCCCTGCGTCGACATCGGGGACGGGTTGCGGCGGCACCGTCCGGCTGCTGTGCTCGCTCCACCGGAAGGCCAGTGCCGACACCAGCCCGACGAGCAGGCCGAGGGCCCCTGCGAGCAGGGGTTCGATCTGCGGCCACGGTCCCACAGCACCCAGCCTAGGCGGCGCCCGCGCGGCCGGATCGTCCCGCGCCACGCGGTTCTCGGAGGAGTTCATCTCGACGCCTCGATGAGTTCACCTGAACGATGCCGGGGCGGACCGTACGCTGCCTGGTCCGGGGCCACGTCGGAACGGGCGCGGGCCGCCCGGAAGGCACAGTGTTCACCTGGGCGGGGCCACCCGTTCACCTGGGGATGCGAGGCTGTCCCGGCACCGAGGAGGGGTACACATGCGCGACATTTTCGAGGCCGAGCTGCATCAGCTCGGCGAAGACCTGGTAGCGATGGCAGGCCGGGTCAAGAAGGCAGTCGCCACCGCGGGTGACGCCCTGCTCACCGGCGACCTGGCGCTGGCCGAGTCCGTCATCGCCGACGATCTGGCCATCGACGACCTGAACCGTGAGCTGGACGAGCGGTGCATCCGGCTGCTCGCCCAGCAGCAGCCCGTCGCGACCGACCTGCGGGTCATCGTCTCGGCGCTGCGGATCGCCTCATCGCTGGAGCGCATGGGCGACCTGGCCCGGCACGTTGCGCAGGTGGCCCGCGGCCGCTACCCCGATCCGGCGGTACCCGGCCCGATCCGCGACACGTTCACCGCGATGGACGCAGCGGCCGTGCGGGTGGCCGAGCAGGTCGTGGCGCTGCTGTCGACCCGCGACCTGTCGATCGCCGTGGCCATCGAGCGCGACGACGACCTGCTCGACGAGCTGCACGGCTCCACGTTCGCCAGCCAGCTCGGGGGCGAGTGGCACGGCTCCCCGCAGGAGACCGTCGACGTCACGCTGCTCGCGCGGTACTACGAGCGGTTCGGCGACCACGCCGTGAGCGTGGCGCGCCGGATCGTCTACCTGGTCACGGGTGTGGCCTCGGACGACTCGACCGAGCGCACCACGGTCTGAGCACGCCTCCGACGATGCCGCCGTACCCCTCGCGGGTGCGGCGGCATCGTTGCGTCCGGGCGCGGACCGGCTCGTCGGGGCACGGGCGGGCACGGGCGGGCTGCGGCGCGGCCGCCGTGCACCGCCGGGCCGGGGCGGCCCCGGCTCAGCGCGGCCCGTCCGACCCGCCGTACGCCGCGTGGGCCCGTTCGACGGCGGCCTGCGCGGCGGCCGGGTCGAGGTAGCGCCCCGGACCCAGACGCTGCTCCTCGTCCACGCTGAAGACCAGGGGCGCCGCCGTGGGGACCTCGAGGCGGGCGATCTCGTCGTCCCCGATGCCCTGCAGCACCTTGAGCAGGGCCCGGATCGAGTTGCCGTGGGCCACGACGAGCACGGTGCGACCAGCCCGCAGGTCCGGTTCGATCGCCTGGTGCCAGTAGGGCATCGCGCGCACCGGGACGTCGGCGAGGCACTCCGCGTGCGGCACGGGCTCACCGGCGTACCGCGGGTCGCCGTCCTGCGCGTACGGGGAGGACGCATCGAGGGCCGGCGGGCGCACGGCGTACGAACGCCGCCAGGTGGCGAACCGCTCCTCGCCGAACTCGGCCCGGATCTGCTCCTTGCTCTTGCCCTGCAACGCTCCGTAGTGCCGCTCGTTGAGACGCCAGGTGGTGCGCAGCGGCACCCACAACCGGTCGGCCGCGTCGAGGGTGAGCAGGGCGGTGCCGATGGCCCGGCGCAGCACCGAGGTGTGTGCGACGTCGGGCAGCACCCCGGCCGCACGGAGCAGCTGCCCGGCCGCGGTGGCCTCGGCCTCTCCGCGGGCCGACAGCGGCACGTCGAGCCAACCGGTGAACACGCCCTTGGCGTTGCCGGAGCTCTCACCGTGGCGCAGCAGCACGAGGGTGCCCGTCATGCCCGCCCTCCCCGCACGTGCGGAGGGCCGGTCACGGGTGCTCCCGACGACCGGCCCTCCGGGCGATCCGCTCGGCCGTGTGGCCTCAGCGGTCCTGTGGCCTCTGCGCTGCGCCTCAGCGGCCCTGGTTCGCGACGGCCTTGATCGAGGCCGCGGCGGCGTCGGGGTCCAGGTAGGTCCCGCCCTTGACCGTGGGCTTGAGGTCGGCGTCCAGCTCGTAGACCAGCGGGATGCCGGTCGGGATGTTGATGCCGGCGATGGTCTTGTCGTCCACGTCGTCCAGGTACTTCACGATCGCGCGGAGCGAGTTGCCGTGCGCCGCGACCAGCACCGTCTTGCCCGCGGTCAGGTCGGGGACGAGGTCGGAGTGCCAGTACGGCAGCGCGCGGTCGAGCACCTGCTTGAGGGCCTCGGCGCGCGGGATCGGCTCACCGGCGTAGCGCGGGTCGGTGTCCTGCGAGAACTCGCTGCCGAGCTCGATGTCCGGCGGCGGCACGTCGTAGGAGCGGCGCCAGAGCATGAACTGCTCCTCGCCGTA
>JAHIJU010000357.1 GCA_018898235.1 Actinomycetota bacterium
CCTCGTGCTGGAGCTCCTGGAGAAGGAGAGCCTCAACGCCGAACAGCTCGCGACGATCTTCGAGCCGGTGACCAAGCGGCCGGAGCGCGAGGTGTGGCTGTCCAGCAAGGAGCGGGCCGTCTCGGCGCGCCCGCCGGTGCTGACCCCGGCCGAGACCGCCGCCCAGGGCGACGCCCCGGTGGTGCCGCAGGACGAGGCGGCCGCGGCGCACGACGAGCACCCGGCCGTGCAGGTCGTCGAGGTGCCGCCGGAGCAGACCCCGACGCCGGGGCTGCCCGACTGACGGCTGCGTGCCCGACGGCGGCCCGACAGCCGCATGTGGGGGCGCCGCCCGGCCGCTCGCTACGCTCGACGGATGGACGACTGCTCGGCGCCCGAGGCACCCGGTTCGGCGGACTCCCACGGCTCGCCCGAGCACCTCGGCGCACCGGCCTCGGTGATCGGGCCGATCTCGGCGCCGGGGCGCTCGATCGGCGCGTACGACGGCGACGGTGTCCGTGCCGCGGTGCGGCAGCTCCTCACGGCGATCGGCGAGGACCCCGACCGCGAGGGCCTGCGCGACACCCCGGACCGCGTCGCCCGCTCCTACGCCGAGATCTTCGCGGGCCTGCGGGCCGATCCGGCCGATGTGCTCGCCACCACCTTCGACCTCGGCCATCAGGAGATGGTGCTGGTCAAGGACATCCCGGTGTACTCGATGTGCGAGCACCACCTGCTGCCCTTCCACGGTGTCGCGCACGTCGGCTACATCCCGGGCGCCACCGGACGGATCACCGGGCTGTCCAAGCTGGCGCGGCTGGTCGACCTCTACGCACGCCGGCCCCAGGTGCAGGAGCGGCTCACCACCCAGGTGGCCGATGCGATGGTCGACCACCTGGCTCCGCGCGGGGTGCTCGTCGTCGTCGAGTGCGACCACCTGTGCATGGCGATGCGGGGGGTGCGCACGCCCGGGGCGCGCACCGTGACCTCGGCGGTGCGGGGTGCGATGCGGGACGTCGCCACGCGTGCCGAGGCGATGAGCCTGGTGCTCGGACGGTAGCGCGACCCGCCGGACGGTCCGCCGCGAGCGACCGCGCCCGGCAGATCCGACGCGGTCCCGGTTCGGCCCGCCGTGGCCCAGCGCCTAGGCTCGGCCTGTGAGTGTCGCCGCACCGTCGGGTGCCCTGCTGGGCCGTTCGGGCCTGCCCCGCGTGCCGGCGCGCACCCTCGTGATGGGTGTCGTCAACGTGACGCCGGACTCGTTCTCGGACGGCGGGCGGTGGCTGGACCATGACGCCGCGCTCGCCCACGGGCTCGAGCTCCTGGATCAGGGGGCCGACCTCGTCGATGTCGGCGGTGAGTCCACCCGCCCGGGGGCCGAGCGGGTGCCCGTCGACGAGGAGCTCGCCCGCGTGCTGCCGGTGATCGGAGCGCTCGTCGGCCACGGGGTCCTGGTCAGCGTCGACACCACGCGCGCGCAGGTCGCGCAGGCCGCGCTCGACGCCGGGGCGGTCCTGGTCAACGACGTGTCCGGCGGCCTGGGCGATCCGGACATGGCGCCGCTGGTCGCGGCCACGGGTGCGGCCTACGTCGCGACGCACTGGCGCGGCCCGTCCGATGTGATGGATGCGGCGGACAGCTACGGCGACGTGGTCACCGACGTGCGCCGCGAGCTTGCCGCGCGGCTCGCCGTGCTGCGAGCCGCCGGGGTGCGCGACGACCAGGTGGTGCTGGACCCGGGGTTGGGTTTCGCCAAGTCGGGGGCCAGCAACTGGCCGCTGCTCGGGCGGCTGGACGAGCTGGTGGCCGATGGTTTCCCGGTGCTCGTCGGGGCGAGCCGCAAGCGGTTCCTGGGAACGCTGCTGGCCGGCTCGGACGGGACGCCGGCGCCGCCGACGGCCCGGGACGGTGCGACCGCCGCGGTGTCCGCGCTGGCCGCGGCCGCCGGTGCGTGGGCGGTCCGGGTGCACGAGGTGCGCGCGTCGGTGGACGCGGTACGGGTGGGTGCCGCGTGGGCGGCGGCCCGCCGGGACGGAGAGGGACGATGACCACGCAGGACGAGCAGGATCTGGTGGTGGGCGCCGACGGTCGGCGGCTCGACCGCATCGAGCTGCGTGGACTGGCCGCACAGGGGCGGCACGGTGTGCACGAGCACGAGCGTCGGGACGGGCAGCGGTTCGTCGCGGACGTCGTGGTGCACCTCGACACACGTCGGGCCGCCGCGGGCGACGACCTGGTCCACACGGTCGACTACGGCGTGCTGGCCCGTCAGGTCGTGGCGCTGCTCGGCGGGGAGCCCGCCGACCTGCTCGAGACGCTGGCCGAACGGATCGCGGCAACGGTCCTGGCGAACCCGCAGGTCGAGGCCGTGGACGTCGCCGTCCACAAACCGCAGGCGCCGCTCCCGCTGGAGTTCGACGATGTCGTGGTCACGATCCGCCGCGACCGGGTCAAGCTGCCCGCGGCCGAGCCCTACGAGGCGCCGGTGGCGGACGCCCCCGCGCAGCCCGCGGTGCTGCCTGCGCCGACGACCCCCCACTCGCAGCATGCGGCCCCCGACCCCGTGGTCGTCGAACCTGTGGTCGTCGAACCGGTGGTGCCGGCCCTGGCCCCGGCCGATGTCACCGCCGAGGGCTCGCCCGTGGTGAGCGACGGCGAGCAGCTCCCGACCTCCGTCGACTGGATCCCTGGGCCGGGGCACGCCGAGGTGCTCCCGACCCCGCCGTGGCCCCGTCGCGACGGCGCCGGTGACGACGGACCGGTCGCGACCGAGGTCGCCGCCGCCCCGGTGGGCGTCCCCGGGTCGCCGCTGGCAGCCCTCGGCCTCGTGCCCGTCCCGGTGCCCGCAGGCGCGCCCGGCCCCGCGGAGGTGCTCGCCGCCGCACCGGCCGCCGAACCCGCGTCCCTGCCTCCTGCGTTCGCCCCGTCGGCGCCCCTCGTCCCGCCGCCCGTCGACTCCCCGGCCATCATCGTGTCCGCGTCCCAGCCGGTCGCGGCGCCGCTCCCGGAGCCCGCACCCGTCGCGGTCGAGCTCGACCGCGACTCGGACGAGGTGCTCGACCGGCTGCCGTCCCAGCTGGTCGACGTCGTGATCGCGCTCGGCGGCAACCTCGGGCCGGTGCAGGACACGTTGCGGTGGGCCGTCCAGCGGCTGCGGGCCACCCCGGGCCTGGAGGTCACGGCGGTCGGTCCGCTCGCCCGGACGGCTGCCGTCGGCGTGACAGATCAGCCGGACTTCCTCAACTCGGTGGTGCTGGCCCGCAGCCTGCTGCCGCCGCGTGAGCTGCTCAACCGCCTGCGCGCCATCGAGCAGGAGGCCGGGCGTGAGCGGCACGAACGGTGGGGGCCGCGCACCCTCGACCTCGACATCATCGTGTACGGGACCCTCGCGGTCGTGACCGACGAGCTGGAGCTGCCGCACCCGCGGGCGCACGAACGGGCGTTCGTGCTGCTGCCGTGGGCCGCGGTCGAACCCGATGCGGTGCTGCCCGGCCTCGGCGGGGGGCCGGTCGCCGCGCTCGGTGCCACCGCCCCGGACACCGACGGTCTGCGGTGGGTGCCCGGCGACTGGCTGGCGCAGGACGGCTCGCAGGTGTCGTGATGGCCGCCACCCGCTGGCGCACGCTGCTGGGCATCGCCGTGGTCCTCGCCGCGATCACCTGGTACCTGCTGCGGCTCGTCGTCGGTCAGGGCGGTGTCGTGCCGTCCGTCGGCTGGCTGGTGCTCCCGGTCGAGCTGATCATCGCCCTCATCGTGCTCAGGCTGGGCTGGGCCGTGCGCCAGTACCTGCACGGCCGCCGTCCCGATCTGGACCCGGTCCGGGCGGCGCGCACCGCGGTGCTCGCCAAGGCCGCCTGCTACACGGGGGCGCTGCTGCTCGGCTTCTACGGCGGGACCGCGCTGGCGCTGCTCAGCGATCTCGCGGCACCCGGCAACGGTGGGCGCGCCGGTTCGGCCGGTCTGGCCGCTGCCGGCGCCCTCGTGCTGGCCATCGCCGGTCTGGTGGTCGAGCGGTTCTGCCGGGTCCCCCCACCGTCGGCCGACGGCAAGGACGTGGCCGGGACGCCCGAGCCCGGACCGGTGGCCGGCTGAACCGATGGGAGGATGGCCCCATGGCTGACGTCCCGTTCGACCCCGCTGACCTCGTCTGGACCCGGGTGTCCGGGAGGCTCGCGGCGGCCCGGCTGGTGGTGGCCGCCTGCTGGCTGGCGCCGCTGCTCATCGGGACCGTCGTGCTCGCGGTGCTGGTCCCGGCACCCTGGCTGTGGGCGTTCCCGGTCGCCGTGCTCGCGCTCATGGTGTGGGTGACGTGGCTGGTGCCGCGCCAGGTGCGGGCCCTGGGGTACGCCGAGCGCGACGAGGATCTGCTCATCGTGCGCGGCATCATGTTCCGCTCGCTCGTGGTGGTGCCGTACGGGCGGATGCAGTACGTCGACGTGAACGCCGGTCCGATCGACCGGTCGATGCAGATCGCCACCGTGCAGCTCCATACCGCCGCCCCGGGCAGTCAGGCCGAGATCTCCGGGCTCCCGCCGGCCGAGGCTGCGCGGCTGCGCGACCGCCTCGCCTCGCGCGGCGAGGCGCGACTGGCCGGGCTGTGAGCGGGCAGGTCAGCGACCCGACGAGCCCACCGCTGGACGCGCCGGTCTGGCGGCGGATGCACCCGGTGACCCCGGTGCTGCGCGGCTGGAAGGTCTTCGCTGGTGTGCTGCTCGTGGTGGGCTACCAGGCGAGCGACAACATCAGCTCGGCGACGCGGGTGCTGGCGGGCCGGGGCTGGCTGCTGGTGCTGGCGGGCCTCGGCGTCGTGGCGCTGATCGGTTTCGTCTACTCGGCGATCGCGTGGCGGATGACGCGGTTCGCCGTGACCGATGACGCCGTCCACCTGCGCAGCGGCATCGTGTTCCGCCAGCAGCGCCAGGCGCGGCTGGACCGCCTGCAGGCCGTCGACGTGGTGCGGCCCCTGCTGGCCCAGCTCGTCGGGCTGTCCGAGCTCCGGCTGGAGGTCGCCGGTGGTGCGGGCTCGGCCGTCTCGCTGGCGTTCCTGCGCGAGCAGGAGGCCGAGGAGCTGCGTGCCGAGCTGCTGGCGTTGTCCGCGGGGCTGCACCGGCCGGCGGACGCCGCGTCCCCGGCGGAACCGTCCGCGCCCGTGGCCGGTGCTCCGGACGTCACGGCACCGAAGGCTGCGCCCGCGTTCGAGACCGCGCCGGAGTACCAGGTCTACGAGGTGCCGCTGGGCCGGCTGCTCGCCTCCGTGCTGGCCTCGGGCGCCGTGGCCTGGTTGCTGCTCCTCCTGATCGGCCTCGTCGTGCTGTCGGTGACGACCGCGGACTTCGGGTCCGCGTTGTTCGCGCTGCCGATGGTGCTCGGCGTGGTGAGCGTGGTCTGGGCCCGCGTCAATGGCGGCGCGTCGTTCCGGGCGGCGACGTCACCCGACGGCATCCGGCTGCGGCACGGGCTCACCGAGGCGCGCGCCCAGACGGTGCCGCCGGGCCGCGTGCAGGCCGTGAGCATCCACCAGGGTCCGCTGTGGCGCCGGCCCGACTGGTGGCGGGTGCAGATCAACGTCGCGGGCTACGGGCACGAGGAGTCCAGCGGTGAACGTGAGTCGGTGCTGCACCCGGTCGCCACGCGCGAGGAGGCCCGGACGGCGCTGTGGTTGGTGCTGCCGGACCTCGGCGTCCCGGACCCGGTGGCCACGCTCGACGCCGCGCTCACGGGGACCGGGTCCGATGGCGGGTTCGTGGCGGCTCCGCGGCGCTCGGTGTGGGTGGACCCCGTCGGGTGGCGCCGTCACGGCGTGCTGGTCACCGACCGGGCACTGATCCTGCGCTCGGGCCGGTTCTGGCGACGCGTCGTCGTGGTGCCCCATGAGCGGACCCAGTCCCTCGGTCTCACCCAGGGTCCGGTGCAGCGCGCGCTGCGGGTGGCCACGTTCGTGCTGCACTCCACCCCGGGCCCGGTGGCGCCGCGGGTCGAGCACCTGGACGCCCAGGTCGCGGGCGATCTGCTGCACGAGCAGGCCGACCGGGCCCGCCGGGCCCGCGCGGACGCGGCACCCGAGCAGTGGATGCGCCCGCCGGAGACGCGGCCGTGACCGATCCGTCGACCCGCCCGGGACGGCTCGGTGTCGGAGTGGTCGGTGTCGGCCGGGTCGGTGCCGCGCTGGGCAATGCGCTGCGGGCCGTCGGGCATCCGGTGATCGCCTGCAGCGCGATCTCCCAGCAGTCCCGTGAGCGGGCCGAGGCCATGCTGCCGGGCGTCCCGGTGCTCGACGTGCCCGAGGTGGTCCGTCGCGCCGAGCTGGTGCTGCTCACGGTGCCCGACGACGAGCTCGAGCCGCTGGTCGCCGGGCTGGCCGAGCTGGGTGCCTGGCAGCTGGGTCAGCTCGTGGTGCACACCGCCGGACGCTACGGGGTCGAGGTGCTGGCACCGGCGCGCGAGGCCGGTGCGATCTGCCTGGCGATCCACCCGGCGATGACCTTCACCGGCACCTCGCTCGACCTGGTGCACCTGGAGGGCACGACGTTCGCGGTGACGGCGCAGGCGCCGTTCCTGCCGATCGGCCAGGCGCTCGTCGTCGAGCTCGGCGGCGAACCGGTGGTGCTGGCCGAGGAGCAGCGCGGGCTCTACCACGCGGCCCTGGCGCACGGTGCGAACCACCTGGTGGTGCTGGTCGCCCAGGCTGCACAGGCGTTGGCGGCCGCGGGGGTGCCCGATCCGGGTCGCACGCTGCGCCCGCTCCTGGACGCCGCCCTGGACGGTGCGCTGCGGGCGCAGTCACCTCCCGGTGACGGCGAGCGGACCGGGCCGGGGGCGATCCTGGCGCTCACCGGGCCGGTGCGCCGGGGCGACCCGGATGCCGTGGCACGCCACCTGGCCGAGCTGTCCGCCTGGGCGGCGACCAGCGGTGCGGTGGATGTGACGGTGACCTACCGGGACCTGGCGCGTGCCGCGACGGTGCGGGCGCTGGCCGCCGGACTGCTGGACGAGGCGGCCGCTCAGCGGCTGCTCGATACCCTGATGGAGGGGCTGTGACGATCGAGGTTGTGCACGACCGGACGGGGCTCGACGAGGCCCTGGACGCCCAGGGGCCCGGGCCGCGGGCGGTCGTGATGACGATGGGTGCCTTGCACGCCGGACACCTGGCGCTGGTGCGCCGTGCGCGGGAGCTGGCCGAGCACGTGGTGGTCACGGTGTTCGTCAACCCGTTGCAGTTCGGCCCGACGGAGGATCTGGCGCGGTACCCCCGCGACCTGGCCGCCGACCGTGCGCTGCTGGACCCGTTGCTGGGGGACGGCGATGTCCTGTTCGCGCCGTCGGTCCACGAGATGTACCCGTCCGGCGACCCGGCCGTGACCGTGTCGGCGGGCCGGATCGGCGAGGTGCTGGAGGGCGGTCAGCGCCCCGGCCACCTCGACGGGGTGCTCACGGTGGTGCTCAAGCTGCTGCACCGCACCCGTCCGCAGGTCGCGCTGTTCGGGCAGAAGGACGCCCAGCAGCTGGCGGCGGTTCGCACCATGGTGCGCGACCTCGACCTGCCCGTGCGGATCGAGGCGGTCTCGACCGTGCGCGACGACGACGGCCTGGCGCTGTCGAGCCGCAACGCCTACCTCTCACCCGAGCAGCGCACGCGCGCGCTCGCGCTGGTCAGGGCCCTGCGGGCCGGGGAGGAGGCCGCGCGGCACGGTGCCGGCGCCCACGGGGTGCGCGATGCCGCGTACGAGGTGCTGGCCGCTGCCGTCGACCGCCTGGACTACGTCGAGGTGGTGGACGAGGCGTTCGTGCCGCTGCGTCCGGACGTCGACGGCGCGGCGACCCTCGTGCTGGCCGGGGTGGTGGGCACCACGAGGCTCATCGACAACGTGCCCCTGGTGGTGGCGCGACGGCCGGTCGAGGCTCGACCCGCCGATACGATCGGCGGATGACCGAGCCTGCCGCCCCCGTCGATGACCAGCCCGAACAGATCCGGGTCCGGCTCGACAAGCGCGCGCGGCTGCTGGCCGAGGGGACGGACCCGTACCCGGTGACGGTGCCGGTGACCCGCACGATCGCGCAGATCCGTGGCGCGTACCCCGAGCTGGCGGCCGGTGTCGAGACGACCGATGAGGTCGGTGTCGCCGGCCGGGTGGTGTTCCTGCGCATCACCGGCAAGCTGTGCTTCGCCATGCTGCAGGACGGTGCGGGTGCCCGGCTGCAGGCGATGGTGAGCCTGGACGGCGTCGGGGAGCAGAGGCTGGCGGCGTTCAAGTCCGATGTCGACCTGGGCGACCACCTGTTCGTGCACGGCCGGGTGATCGCCTCCAAGCGCGGTGAGCTGTCGGTCCTGGTGGACGACTGGCGGATCGCGGCGAAGGCGGTGCGTCCGCTGCCGAACCTGTTCGAGGGCACCGAGCTCTCCGAGGAGGTCCGGGTCCGGCAGCGGTACGTCGACCTGGTGGTCAACCAGCAGTCGCGTGACATGGTGCGGATGCGGGCGGCGGTGACGCGTTCGTTGCGCCAGAACCTGTACGGCCGCGACTTCCTCGAGGTCGAGACCCCGATGCTCCAGGTGCGGCCCGAGGGCGCGGCGGCCCGGCAGTTCGAGACGCACATGAACGCCTTCGACATGCCGCTGTTCTTGCGCATCGCCCCCGAGCTGTTCCTCAAGCGTGCCGCGGTGGGCGGTGTGGAACGGGTCTTCGAGATCAACCGGAACTTCCGGAACGAGGGCGTCGACTCCACGCATTCCCCGGAGTTCGCGATGCTGGAGGCCTATCAGGCCTACGGCGACTACGACACGATGGCCGAGCTGACGACCGATCTGATCCAGCGCGCGGCGATCGACGCCGTGGGTTCGACGACGGTCCGCCTCGTCAGCGGCGAGGAATACGACCTCGGCGGGCAGTGGACGACGTTGCGGATGTACGACTCGTTGTCGCAGGCCCTCGGTGAGCCGGTGACCCACGACACCGACGACACGACATTGCTGAGATACCTGCAGAAGGCGGGTGTCGAGCTGGCGCCCGCGCAGCGCAACCACGGCAAGATGGTCGAGGAGCTGTGGGAGCACCACGTCGGGCACAGCTTGTGGGCGCCGACCTACGTGCGCGACTTCCCGGTCGAGACCTCCCCGCTGACCCGCGACCACCGCAGCATTCCGGGTCTGGTGGAGAAGTGGGACCTCTACATCCGTGGCGTCGAGACCGCCACCGCGTACTCCGAGCTGGTGGACCCCGTGGTGCAGCGTCAGCGGTTCGAGGCCCAGGCCCTGCTCGCCTCGCGCGGTGACGACGACGCCATGCGGATCGACGAGGACTTCCTGACCGCGATGGAGCACGCGATGCCGCCGTCGGGCGGGATGGGCATGGGAATCGACCGGCTGTTGATCGCGCTGACCGGCCGTGGAATCCGTGACACCATCCTGTTTCCGCTCGTGAAGCCGATCTCGCCGTCATGACCGGGTGGTGGATCGGCCTGGCCGCGCTGATCCCCCCGATCGGCGTGGGGCTTCTGTTCTGGTACGTGATGCGGGCCGTGGTCAATGCCGACCGGGCGGAACGCCAGGCGCTCGCCCAAATGGACGCCGAGGCCCGACGCGCCGAAACGCCCGACGGTGATTGACTGACTTATCGCGCGGTGTCATGATCTGCGGCGACCCCATTTCGACATGCTGGAGGTTTTCATGGCTCAGAAGGTGCAGGTCCTGCTTGTGGACGACGTGGACGGAACGGCGGCGGACGAGACCGTGACGTTCGCGCTCGACGGCGTTTCGTACGAGATCGACCTGACGACGGCAAATGCCGCCAAGCTGCGTGACGCGCTCGCGGCCTGGGTGGGTCACGCCCGCAAGGTCGGCGGCCGTGCGGCACGGAGCTCGGCCCCGCGGGCCCGTCGCGCGAGCACCTCGGACGCGCAGGCGGTCCGGGACTGGGCGAAGTCCAACGGATACACGGTCTCGGAGCGCGGGCGTATCTCGGCCGAGGTCAAGACGGCGTACGACGCGGCTCACTGAGCCGTATGACGGGGAGCCACTGAGGGGGTTCCCAGGGGGTCTGGGCCCGGCACGGGGCAGGTGCCGGGCCCTTGTCATGCCCCCGTCATGTCCGGTGGCAGCTCTGTGAGCAGGCGAAAGGGTGACGGTTCGACTCCGGGGTTATGGTGACTGCGACTGGAGTCATAGGGTGCTGTTGCGAGATCGCGGAACGGATGCCGCGGGCTGGAGGAGACCATGAAGGCACGACTGGAGCTGGGCGACGTCTTCGCCGTCCCGCTCGACGACACCAGGGCCGGGATCGGACAGGTCGTCGCCACCTACGGGCAGGGTGCGTTCTACTTCGCCATCTTCGACCTGATGGTCCACCCGGACGATGCGATCAACCGGGTCGACGAGGCCCTGGCCGCACCGCTGCTGTTTCTCGCCCCGTCCCTCGATGCGCGGCTGCCCGTGCCGTACCTCACCGTGATCGGCGAGCGCCCGGTGCGCGAGGGGCTCCCGTTGCCGGCCCACCGTGAGGTCGACGCGGAGAACCTGGTCCACGTCGTGGACTTCTCGGGTCGTCGGCGTCGCCCGGCGACCGACGACGAGGCGCGCCGGCTGCAGAACCGGCGCTTCATCGCACCGCTGCGGCTCGCCCGGGCGATGCGTGCCACGGCGGGTCTCGAGCCGTGGACGGACTCCTACGCCGCGCTGATCCCGGACGAGGAGCTGAGCAGCGAGCGACTGTTCGGGACCGAGGTCGGGGGGTCCACACGGCAGGTCGAGGCGCGCTCGCCGGGGCAGGTCGCCCCGCGGGGCGAGGAGCGGGCGGGCGGGCCGGCACCTGTCGCGGGCGGCGCCCGGGCTCCCGAGTCGGTGCGCGCCTACCGGCTCTCGGCCGTCACCCGTGAGTGGTGGGACGACTGGCACCCGAACTCGCCCCGGCGGCCTGAGGCCGCGGTGTCCGGCGCCTGACCTCGTCGGACCGGACCCACTGTCACGTCGGGCCCGCTGATCGCCGCGCCCACCCGTCGGCGCCCCGCCGCGGAGGCGCACCGGCCGGCGGGGCCCACCCGTCGGCGACCGGCCGCTGAGGCGCACCGGCCGGGCGGTCAGCCGGTGAACAGCGTGGTGTCGAACTGGTACCGCGAGGCGCGGTAGATGTGCGTGCCGTACTCGATCACCGAACCGTCCTCGTCCCATGCGGTGCGGGCCATGGTGAGCACCGCAGCGCGCGCGGGCTCGTCCAGCATCCGTGCCTCGGCGGCGGTGGCCAGCCGGGCCCCGATCTGCTGGCGCGCGGTCCGGGGGCGGCGGCCGCGGTGGCGCAGCGCGTCGTACAGGCCCGTGGTGGCGAGCTCGTCGGCGGTCGGCGCGATCTGGGCCGGCAGGTAGTTGGTCATCACGGCGAGCGGCTCGTCGTCGGCCGACCGGAGCCGGCGGATCAGGACGACGGAGGTCCCCTCGTCGATCTCCATCGCGGCGGCGACGAGGGCGCCGGCGGGGACCACGGTGTGCTCCAGGACCCGCGTGCCGGGTTCACGGCCGTGGCGGGCGAGGTCGTCGGCCAGGCTGGTGAGCTCGACGGGTCGGCGGAAGCGTGCGGGCGCCACCTGGGTGCCGACCCCGCGGCGACGGACGAGGCGGCCCTGGTCGACGAGTCCGCGCAGTGCCTGGCGGGCGGTGGGGCGGGAGATGCCCAGCCGGGCGGCCAGGGCGATCTCGTTCTCGAGCAGCTGCCCTGGCGGCAGTCGACCGTCGGCGATGGCGGCCTCGATCGCGCTGGCGACCTGGTGGTACAGCGGCACCGGGCTGGTGCGGTCCAGGTCGATGCGCAGCGGCTCGGCCACTGTCCCTCCTCCCGTCGTCCGGTGCCCCGCAGCCTAGTCGGTGGTGCGTATGACCGTATGTCCGGACAAACCTTGACAGCGCGTCGCGCACGGGTGCAGGGTCGTCGCGCCGTCAGCGGCGACCCATCGACGAGGAGCTCGAGCCCATGACCCTGATCACCCACTGGATCGACGGCGCGCCGGTCGACTCGACCGGCGCCGGGACCCAGGACGTCTTCAACCCGGCGACCGGTGAGGTTATCGCCCAGGTTGCGCTCGGCTCGTCCGGTGACGTCGACGCTGCCGTCGCGTCGGGCCTGGCCGCGTTCGAGGAGTGGTCACAGGTCTCGCTCGCCAAGCGCACCGCCGTGCTGTTCGCGTTCCGTCAGCAGCTGGTCGAGCACACCGACGCCCTCGCCGCCCTGGTCTCCCGCGAGCACGGCAAGGTGATCTCCGACGCGAAGGGCGAGATCGGCCGCGGCCTGGAGGTCGTCGAGTTCGCCTGCGGGCTGGCCAGCCTGCTCAAGGGCGAGTACTCCGACCAGGCCGCCACCGGCCTGGACGTGTACTCGGTGCGCGAGCCGATCGGCGTCGTCGCCGGCATCACGCCGTTCAACTTCCCCACCATGGTGCCGCTGTGGATGAGCCCGGTCGCCATCGCGACCGGCAACGCCTTCGTCCTCAAGCCCTCCGAGCGGGACCCCTCGGCGGCGCTGTTCCTCGCCCGCCTGTGGCAGCAGGCCGGGCTGCCGGACGGCGTGTTCAACGTCGTGCAGGGCGACAAGACCGTGGTCGATGCGCTGCTGCACCACGACGACGTCGCCGCCGTCTCCTTCGTCGGGTCGACGCCCATCGCCAGGTACATCCACGCCACGGCGAGCGCCCAGGGCAAGCGGGTCCAGGCGCTCGGCGGGGCCAAGAACCACGGCGTCGTGCTCGCGGACGCCGATCTGGACGATGCGGTCTCCCAGCTCACGGCTGCCGCCTTCGGGGCCGCGGGGGAGCGCTGCATGGCGCTGTCGGTCGCGGTGGTCGAGGACTCGATCGCCGATGCGCTGGTCGCCAAGCTGGCCGATGCGGCCCGGGCCGTGAAGGTCACCGCGGGCGACCAGCCGGGCGCCGACATGGGCCCGGTCATCACGGCGGCGGCCAAGGAGCGCATCGAGGGCCTCATCACCTCCGCGGCCGAGCAGGGCGCCACGCTCGTCGTCGACGGCCGCGGGTACACCGTGCCGGGTTACGAGGGCGGCTTCTTCGTCGGCCCCACCGTGGTCGACCACGTGACCACCGACCAGGACGTCTACCGCACCGAGGTGTTCGGCCCCGTCATCGACGTGATCCGGGTCAGCGGTCTGGACGAGGCGATCGACGTCATCAACGCCAACCCGTACGGCAACGGCACCGCGATCTTCACGTCCTCGGGCGAGTCGGCCCGGGAGTTCCGCCGCCG
>JAHIJU010000358.1 GCA_018898235.1 Actinomycetota bacterium
TCAAGCGTGCGCCTCGTCGGCCGCTACGGGACCAGCCCGGTCGGCCCGCCCATCAGTGGGTCAGCCTGCGCGTGGGTTCCCGCGAACCATGAAGTTGTCCCTCTATTGGTACCCCTGTCGGTGGCCCTTGGGAAGTGCTGCGGGTCGTCGGGACGCGCGGACGGGTGATCGGGCCGGATGGCGGGACGCGACGCCAGCATGTGGGACGCCCGGCGTGGCGTCCCCTCAGCGCGTGTGCCCCGCTCGCCGAGCGGTGAGCAGCACGACGGCTCCCGCGACGAGGGTCACACCTCCGGCGAGGCGCAGTGCGACAGCCGCCCCGGTGACGAATGCGGCGATGATCGCGGTGTGGCTGCCGGGTGCTGCTGCGAGCGCGGCCGCGACGGTGTGCTGCCCCTGCGCGGCGGGTGGTAACGCGGCGGAGAACGCGTCGGTCAGGACGGTGCCGACGATGGCGACCCCGAGGGCGCTACCGAACTCCCGGGTGGCGGACTGCAGTCCGCCACCGACGCCGGCCTGCTGCGCGGGCAGCGCAGAGGTGAGCTCCATGGTCAGCACAGGCAGTGCGAGCGCGAAACCGCAGCCGACGAGCACGAGCCAGAGCGCATAGATCGAGTACGCCGCCTGTGTTGCGGACGAGAGCCCGACGAGGCCGATGCCGATGAAGAGGAACGCGAACAGGAGCGTGAGGGTGAGGCCGATCCGCTTCGCGAGCGCGGGCACGAAGAGTGCGCCGATCGCGAGGGGCAGCACCATCGGCAGGATGGCGAATCCGGTGCCGAGCACCGAGAACCCGCGGCCGTAC
This sequence comes from Actinomycetota bacterium, assembly GCA_018898235.1. Classification (GTDB taxonomy): domain Bacteria; phylum Actinomycetota; class Actinomycetes; order Actinomycetales; family Cellulomonadaceae; genus Cellulomonas. The sequence continues at coordinate 806 of JAHIJU010000358.1, forward strand.
TCCAGCAGCGAGGCGTTCACGTAGAACAGACCGAAGCTGCCGAAGAACGTCACGAACATGCCGAGGCTCGCCGCCCTGAGCAGCGGGATGCGGAACAGGCGGGGGTCGAGCAGCGGATGCTGCACCCGCAGCTCGACCAGGACCCAGGCGGCCCACACCACGGCGCTCAGCGCGAAGGCCCCGATGACCAGCGGGCTGTCCCAGCCCTGCTCGGGCCCCTCGATGATGCCGATCAGCAGGGCAACCGTGGCGAGCACGAGCAGCACGGTCCCGGCCGGGTCGAGCGAGCGCGGACTGCGGTCGCTGCGGGCAACACCCGCCAGCACCCAGAGCGTGCAGGCCAGCGCCAGCGGTGAGACCACCCAGAACAGCAGCTGCCAGTGACCGCTCGACAGCAGCGCACCGCCGCCGAGATTGCCGAACAGGCCGCCGAGACCAGAGACTGCACCCCAGACAGCCAGGGCGCTGCCCCGGCGCGCGGGCGCCGTCGCGTGAACGAGCACCCCGACGCAGTTCGGCAGCACCAGTGCAGCTCCGAGGCCGGTGACGACGCGTCCGGCGAGCAGGATCCCGATGCCCGGCGCCAGCGCGGTGAGGGCGGCGCCGGCCGCGAACACCACGAGACCAGCCGCCAGCGCGCCCTTGCGGCCGAAACGGTCGCCGAACGCGCCACCGGGGATCACGAGGCAGGCGAAGACCAGCACGTAGGCGTCGACGATCCACAGCAGCTGGGCCGCGCTCGGGTGCAGGGGACTCGCGGCGAGCATCGGCACGGCGAGGTTGATCGCCGCGACGAGGCCGATCACGAGGATCGTGCTGACGCACGCCACCCCCAGGGCGGCCAGCTCGCGCCGACGCACGCCCGGCCCATCGGGCACGGCCAGATCGGAAGCGGCGGTGGTCACGACCGCCTCTCCTCATGCTCGCCGCTGCCCGCGCGGCCGGGTCGCCCGTAGTCCGAGACGTCGAGCTCGTCGCCGGCGAACACGATGCGCCGCATGGTCGACGACAGCTTCTCCCTGCTGAGGACGCCGAGGATGCGCACCGTGGGCGAGGAGGTGCGACGGCTCGCCTCGTGGGGGTGACTGGGCGAGGGTGTGGTGCTCATGGTCCTCGTGCGCGGTGCTGTCGGCGCCCGCGACAGGGCGCTCTCGGGGCCGAGACGGATGGGACGCGCGGCAGCCGCCGCATGCACCGCGGACCGTTCAGCGTCGCCATCGCCGATGGAGCCGGAGACGCTCTGCTTGCGCGCGGCGCCGGCTGGCCGGCTCACGGAGCCCCAGTCGCCGCGCAGCACGGCGGCCCCTGGGCTTTGAGCTTCACCGCCCCGGCGTCGGAGCGCACGAGGCCGAGGACCTCGTGACCGTTCCGGAGCAGCTCATCGACGGTGGCCGATCCGATCCAGCCCGTGGAACCTGTCGCGACGACGCGCATCGCCGTCTCCCTTCCGCCCTCTGGGGCAGCAGATCCGCTGTGTCGACTTTCGAGTCACGATGCACCGAAACGGTAGCACATAACTGTGCACCATGTCTCGTAATGTACGATGCCGTCACCGGCGAGCGGCGTCGCGCGGAAGGGCAGCATGGTCACCGAGCACGGCAGGATCGGCCGTCCGCGCAGCGAAGAAGCGCGCACCGCCGTGTTGCACGCCGTCGATGACCTCGTCGTCGAGCTGGGGTACGGCGCCGTGACGCTCAAGGGCATCGCCGAGCGCGCTGGCGTGTCGCGTCAGACGGTGTACCGCTGGTGGTCGACCAAGGCGGAGATCTTGCTCGAAGCCAGCGCGATCGACGCACGTCACGAGCTGCAGGTGCCGCCGAGCGACGACCCGTCCGATGAGCTCGTCGGCTATCTCGATGCACTGATCCGCTTCCTCACGATCTCGGATGCCGGCGCTGCGTACCGCGCGCTGATCGGAGAGGCGCAGCACGACAAGGCCGTCGGTGAGCTGCTTGCAGGTGAGGATGTGCTCGGCGACAGTGCGGCACTGGTCATCGAACGCGCGCTCTCCGAGACCGATCTGAGGGTCCCGGTCGCGCAGGCGACGGCTCTGCTGGTCGGTCCCGTGTTCTTCTGGGTTCTCAGCGGCCGGGATCCGCACGACCTCGACGCGCGGGGGCTGGTGCGTGAGTTCCTGCATGTGGTGACCTCGTCGTCGGCAGGCTTGTCGTCGAACGACGGACGTCGCGACTGCCACTGAGAGCGGGCTGCCACTCGGCCGACGTCGCTTTGCACCGGAGCCCAGAGGCGGGCTCCGAGGAGTGCGCCGCATTCATGGTCGACCGCCGCGGTGATGGACCACCGCAGCGCTGCGTCAGCGGAGATGTCTGGCGCCATGGATCGGGGCTGACCCGAATGCGCATGTGTAGTCCCGGGCCGAACCGCGCGGGGCTGGCATAGCCGACAGCCTCGGAGCTCGACGGGACATTGCGTGGCCGGAGGGCGACGAGCTCTCGTCCCTCGCGGCATGGGGGGACGCCCGGCCCGGCAACGGCCGGGGACGCCCGCGGGCCGTCCCCAGCCCGACGGGTCGATTGCTCCCGCACGGATACCGCTGCGGCCTCGGCTCACGGCGGTGGGGCAGGGCAACGTCGGCAGCGGTCGCGGCGCGTGGAGGGGAGACGGTGATGGGTGGCTTCGGCACGAGCACGAGCACGGGCACGGGCACGGGTGCGGTGGTGGTCGGCGTGCTCGGGACGCGTGGCGGCGTGGGGGCGTCCACCTTCGCGGCGTTGCTGGCGGGTCGGCTCGCGCGGCGGACGGCCACAGCACTCGTCGACCTCGGGAACGGGGGTGGGCTGGAGGTGCTGCTGGGCCTGGAGGACCGGCCGGGACCCCGCTGGCCCGATCTGGCCGGCGCCGGTGAGCTGCCGGGTGAGCAGGTGCTCGACGTGCTGCCGCGCTGGGGCACGTGCGCCGTGCTGTCCAGCGACCGTCGCCGCGCCGTGGCCCCCGACCCTGCGGCGGTCGAGGACCTGGTCGCCGCCCTCGGCCCGGCCACCGGTGCCCTCGTGCTCGACCTCGACCGGACCGATGTGCTCGCCGGTCGGGCACCCGTCGGGCTGTGCGACCTCCTGGTGCTCGTGCTCGGTCGGGACCTCGGGTCGGTCGGCGGTGCGCTCGCGATCCGCCCGACGCTAGGCCCGGCGCTTGCCCGGACCGGGCTGGCCGTGCGGGGCCCGGCTCCCGGCGGGCTCTCGGTCGCCGAGGTTGCGCGCGCGGTCGACCTGCCCGTGCTGTGCCGGACCCCCTACGAGCGAGGGCTCGCGGCCGATGCCGAGCGTGGTGGGCTGGGCATGCGCGGGCGAACCGCGCGGGCCGCCGCGCAGGTCGCCGCGACCGTGCTGGGCGGGCGGGCGGCATGACCGGACGGGCGGGCGCCGAGGTCGTGGCAGCCGTCCGGGCGCGGCTCGGCCCGGCTCCCGGTGGCGACGAGGTGGGTGATGCCGTCGCTGCCGTGCTGCGGTCCCGCGGACAGCTGGTCGGGCCGCGAGCGCTGGCCGAGACCGTACGTGCCGTGCGCGACGAGGTGCTCGGCGCCGGTCCGCTGCAGCCGTGGCTCGACGACCCGCTCGTCACCGACGTCCTGGTCAACGGGCCCCGGCAGGTCTGGGTCGAACGCGACGGGACCCTGGGCCGGGTCCACCTCGACCTCGGCACCCCAGGCGAGGTGCGCGCGCTCGCTGTGCGGCTCGCGGCCACCGCCGGCAGGAGGCTCGACGATGCGAGCCCGGCGGTCGACGCGCGGCTGCCCGACGGCACGCGCCTGCACGCTCTGCTGCCACCGCTCGCCGGCCCGTGCACCGTCCTGAGCCTGCGGGTGGTGCGCCCGCGGCCGTTCAGCCTGGCCGAGCTCACCACGGCCGGCACGGTGGCGCCGCGGCTCGGGACGCTGCTCACCGCCCTCGTCGCGGGGCGGGCGAACCTGCTGGTGACCGGTGCCACCGGATCGGGCAAGACGACGCTGCTCGGTGCGCTGCTCGGCCTGGTCGACCCGGCTCACCGGGTCGTGGTGATCGAGGAGCAGCCGGAGCTGGTCGTGGACCATCCGCACGTCGTGCACCTGGCCACCCGCGGTGTCAACGTCGAGGGCGCCGGCGCCGTCGACCTGCCGGCGCTCGTGCGGCACGCGCTGCGGATGCGCCCCGACCGGATCGTGCTGGGGGAGTGCCGCGGGGGCGAGGTGCGGGAGGTCCTCGCGGCGCTCAACACCGGGCACGAGGGCGGCTGCGCGACGATGCACGCGAATGCTGCCGCCGACGTCCCGGCCCGCCTCGAAGCGCTCGGAGCGCTCGCCGGGCTGTCCCGGGATGCGCTCGCGGCCCAGGCGTCGAGCGCCTTCGACGCCGTGCTGCACCTGCGTCGGGACGGTTCGGACCGTGGTCGGCGGTACCTCGCCGAGATCGGTGTCGTCGGGCGCCGGCCGTCCGGTGAGCTTGAGGTCCAGGTGGCCGTGGCTGTCTCGGCAGGCGGGCTCACCACTCGCGGACCCGGGTGGCCGGCGCTCGCCGAGCGGGTCGGGGCCGAGCGGCACGGACTGCCGGCCACGGTGACCCACCTGCGAACCGCGGCCCGGGGACGGGCCGGTGACGGGTGAGCTGGCTGACGGCGGTCCTGGTCGGTGGCCTGGTGCTCGTCGCCTGCGGACCGCGCGGACGGGGAGGCAGCACCTGCTCCCGTCCGGCATCGACCGACCGGGAGCAGGCGCCACGCGATCTGGCCCTGGTGGTCACGGCGGTGGCGGCGCGACTGCGGGCCGGGCACCCGCCGGACCGGGCGTGGTCGCAGGTCCTCGGGGTCCCGGTGAGCGGGGGAGCGCCCCGGCCGAGCCAGCTCGCCGGGGTCGGGCGGGCCGGCCGGTCGTGGATCGGTCGGATCCGGGTTCCGGCACGCTTCGCGACAGCCGGTGACGGGTGCGACGCCGGGCCGCGCGACGGGCGGGTCGCGGCTGTGCTGGCCGCGTGCCGGGTGGCCGATGAGCTGGGCGCGCCGTTGGCGCCCGCTCTCGACCTCGTGGCAGGCGCCCTTGCCGCCGATGCGGAGGCGGAGGCCGAGGTCAGCGCCGCACTGGCCGGTCCGCGCGCCAGCGCCCGGGTGGTCGGCTGGTTGCCCGTGCTGGGGTTGCTGCTGGGGCTGGCGCTGGGCGCCGATCCGATCGGCGTGCTCACCTCGGGGGGTGCGGGCACGGCCTCCGGTGCCGGTGGTCTGCTGGCCCTGGGATGCGGTCGGTGGTGGACGGCGAGGCTGGTCGCTCAGGCCCGCGAGCGCGGCCGGTGAACGGCACGGTGCTCGCTGCTGTGCTGATCGCGCTCGCGATCCTGCCGTGGACGGTGCGACGCCGACCCTCGGTCGAGCCACCGCCGCCGCACGTCGTGCAGGTGGTGGTGGACCCGGCACTCGTCCTGACCCTGCTCGCTGCGGCGATGGCGGCCGGGGCGCCGGTGCCGCGGGCGGTGCGGGTGGTCGGCGGCGCGCTGGGCGGGGTGCTCGGCCACCAGCTGGTGCGAGCGGGCGCCCGGTTGGAGCTGGGGGCGACCTGGGACGAGGCCTGGAGCGGCGTACCGGCCGGGGTCGAGATCGTCGCAGCGGGCCTGCGGGACGCCTGGGAGGCCGGCGCGGCTCCGGGACTGCTGCTCCAGGTGGCCGCCGACCAGCACCGCGGTCGTCGCCGCGCCGCGGCACGCGAGGCCGCCGGCGCGCTCGGCTCCCGGCTCGTGCTGCCACTGGGGCTCTGCTACCTGCCGTCGTTCGTGCTCCTGGGGCTGGTACCTGTGGTCCTCTCGTTGGCCGGGCCGGTGCTCCGTTGAGCGTCGGGGAGCGGGGGCGCCCAGGGGCCCGCGCGGTCGCGAGCGGTCCCCAGCCGTCGCGGCCGGGGTCGCGCCCACGCTGCACGACGTGCGGGGCCTGCGGCCGGGAGCCGCGACGCAGGCTGGTCGAACCGGCACGGCGCCGGGCACATGACCCCCAGGAGCACCCATGCGAGTGACGTCCATCCGCCGAACGGCGAACCTGCGAACCCGGCGTTCGCGTCCGGGCGCGCCGCACCGCCGGGGCCACCCTGGCCCCCAGGGCCGCCGCCGGCACTGGGACCGCTTCAGGACCCTGCGCGCCACACGTCGTGCGCGGTCGCGGGCCGTGCTCGGGGATGCCGGCATGGCCACGGCCGAGTACGCGATTGTCACCCTCGCCGCGGTCGGGTTCGCCGGGTTGCTCCTGGTGATCCTGAAGAGCGGCACGGTGCGTGAGCTGCTGCTCGGCATCATCCGTACGGCGCTGTCGGCGTGAACCGTCGGGCGCCGGCCGGCGCCGATCGCGGCGCGGTCACCGCGGAGCTCGCGATCGGGATGATCGCCGTGGTCGCGGTGCTGGCCGTCATCCTGGCGGCCGGGGCGGCGTCGGTCGCGCGGGTGCGGTGCACGGAGGCTGCCCGGGCCGGAGCCCGAGCCGCCTCGATCGGACGAGACGACGCGGCGGTCAGGTCGACCGTGACCCGGGTGGCGGGCGCCGATGCGTCGGTGTCGATCGAGCGGCAGGACGACGGCTGGGTCGTCGTCGCGGTGCAGGTGCCGGTGGTCGATGCCGGCCTGGCGCGCGGGTTGCGCGCCAGCACCACGGCGACGGCGTGGCTGGAGCCGTGAGCGGCGCCGGTCGGGCCCGCGCCGGGCACGGCGACCGCCCGGTGCCCGCGATGCGGCGTCCGACGGGTGCGGTGCGGACCGGGCCGGACGCCGACGTCGACCGTGACCGCTGCGCCGACCGTGACGCGGGGGCCGGTTCGGTGCTGGTGCTCGCCCTGGTCGCGGTGGCCCTCGTGGCGGCCGGTGCCGTCGCATCGGTCGGGCAGGTCGAGGCGGCGCGAGCCCGCACCCAGACGGCGGCCGACCTGGCAGCGCTCGCGGGGGCGTCGCGGCTGGTGGCGACCGGGCGGACCGGGGAGTCGTGCACGCTCGCCGAGCACGTGTCTGCCCGCAACCGGGCGACGGTCTCGTCCTGCACCATGGTTCGTCCCCAGGTGCTCGAGGTGCGGGTCACCGGCCGGACGCCGTTCGGGGACGCCACGGCCGTGGCACGGGCCGGGCCGTCGTCGGAGCGCGAACCGTGACCGGGTCGGAGCGTGGACCCGACGGCGGTGGGCTCCGTCCGGCTGTCGACGGGAGCCTCGCGGTCTTGCGGAGCTCAGACCGGTGCGCACGCCAGCACGGCGTCCAGCAGGCGCACGGCCGCGGCCTTGTCCAGCGGCTCGTTGCCGTTCCCACACTTGGGCGACTGGACGCAGGCCGGGCAGCCCGCCGAGCACCGGCAGTCGGCGACGGCATCCCGCGTCGCCGTCAGCCAGACCGGGCCCAGGTCGAACGCGCGTCGGGCGAAGCCGGCTCCGCCTGGGAACGCATCGTGCACGAAGACGGTGGCGTGCCCGGTGTCGGGGTGCAGCACGGTCGACAGCCCGCCGAGGTCCCACCGGTCGCAGGTCGCCAGCAGCGGCAGCAGCCCGATCGAGGCGTGCTCGGCTGCGTGCAGCGCACCGGGTGCGGTCTCGACGGTGACGCCCGCGGCGAGCAGCAGCTGCGCCGGTGCGGTCCACCACACGGCGCAGGTCCGCAGCGTGCGGGCCGGCAGGTCGAGCTGCTCGGTTCCGAGAACCTGTAGATCGGGGAGGCGTTTGCGCTGGAAGCCCAGCACCTGGCTGGTCACGTCGACCGTGCCGTACGACCAGGTGAGCGGGCCCCAGTGCTGCTCGGCCTCGACCTGGACCACCTCGGTCGTGGACAGCCACCGCGCCCAGGTGCCGTAGTCGACGCTGCGCCGGGTGACCAGGGCCAGGTGGTCGTCGAGGTTGAGCTCGTCGACGACGAACGTCGCACCTTGGTGCACGTAGACGGCGCCGTCGTGCACCGTCGCATCGGCCGATGCCTGGTCGACGGTGCCGAGCACCTGCCCCGTGGCGCCCTCCACGACACGGACGGGGGAGCCGCCGGTGCCGCGCAGATCGGTGAGGGTGCTGGCCGGTTCGGGGTGGGTCCAGAACCAGCCGGCGGCCCGTCGGCGCAGCACCCCCCGGGCGGTGAGCTCGTCGAGCACGGCCTCGGCGTGGTCCCCGAACAGCGGGAGGTCGGTGGGGCGCAGCGCAAGCTCGGCCGCGGCCGCGGCGAGGTGCGGGGCGAGCACGGCCGGGTTGCCCGGGTCGAAGACGGTGGCTTCCACGGGTTCGTCGAGCAGCGCTTCCGGGTGATGCACGAGGTAGGTGTCGAGCGGGTCCTCGCGGGCGACGAGGGCGACCAGCCCGTCGGCCCCGGCGCGCCCGGCCCGGCCCGCCTGCTGCCACCACGAGACGCGCGTGCCCGGGAACCCCGCGATGAGCACGGCGTCCAGGCCGGTGATGTCCACGCCGAGCTCCAGGGCGTTCGTCGTGGCCAGTGCGCGGATCTGGCCGGTTCGTACAGCCTGCTCGAGCGCGCGGCGCTCCTCCGGCAGGTAGCCGCCCCGGTACGCCTGGACGCACGAGGCGAGCGCGGGGTCGACCGCCGCGAGATGGGCCCGGGTGGCCGCGGCCACGGACTCGGCTCCTCGTCGGGACCGGGTGAACGCCAGGGTGCGGGCACCGGCCACCACCAGGTCCGCGAGCAGATCGGCGACCTCGGCCGTCGCGGTGCGGCGGGGCCGCTCGACGGGGGTCTGCACCGGCGGGGTGTCCTCGGTCGGTTCGCCGTCCTGCTCGGGCTCGAGAGCGGTGCGCTGCGGCAGCTCGGGCGGCTCCCACAGCACGACCGTCCGGCGACCGGCGGGTGCCGTGTCGTGGGTGATCGCCTCGACCTGGGCGGGTTCCACGCCGATCAGCCGGGCCGCGCTCAGCGCCGGGTCGCAGGTGGTGGCCGAGGCCAGGACGAACGTGGGGTCGCAGCCGTACGAGGCCGCCACCCGCCGCAGTCGGCGGAGCACGAGGGCGACGTGCGCACCGAACACACCACGGAACGCGTGGCACTCGTCCACGACGACGTAGCGCAGCCCGGCGAGCAGCCGCGCCCAGCGCTGGTGACCAGGCAGCAGCGAGAAGTGCAGGAAGTCGGGGTTGGTCAGCACGACGCGGGCGTGCTCGCGCACCCAGCGCCGCTCGTCGGGCCCGGTGTCCCCGTCGCAGGTGGCCACGTGCACGTCGCGGACCTGGGCGGCGGTGAGCAGGCGGTGCAGCCCGCCGAGCTGGTCGGCGGCCAGAGCCTTGGTGGGCGACAGGTAGAGGACCCCGGCTCGCGCCGACGCGTCGAGCCGCCCGTCGACCAGTCCCGCGCGGACGGCGGTGAGAGCGGGCAGCCAGAACGCCATCGACTTGCCGGAGCCGGTGGAGGTGGCCAGCACGGTGTGCCGGCGCGACCACACGGCGTCGGCCGCCTGCCTCTGGTGGAGCCAGGGTCGCTCGACCCCGAGACGGTGGTAACCCTCGACGAGCTGCGGATCGGCCCACTGCGGCCAGTCGGCCTGCGTCCCGGTGCGGGCGGGCAGCTGGCGGACGTGGGTCACCCGATCGGCGCGTCGGCCTCCGGCGACGAGCACGTCGTACAGCCCGTCGGTGCCGACCACCCGTCCAGTCTCGCACCGACGTCCTGGCTCGCCGCGCACGACGACAGCAGACGGAGCCCGACGATGGCTGTCACCAGGCCGCCCAGCACCACGATGCGCCGGTGCTGGCGCCGTCGCCCGTCCGAACCGCCCTCTTCCCCCTGGATCACGGGAACTGAGTGTGCACCCGGTGCCGAGGCGCCTGGGACCGACGGCCCATCGGAGGCGCCGCGGCGCGCGGATCTGTGGCCCGGCTCACACCACGGCCGGGACCTTCGTCCTACATCGAACTTAGGACCAAAGACCCATGCGGCGTCGGGCGGCGCAGCGCCGGTTGCACGGGATCCGGTGCGCCGAACTGCAACGGCCGTGCAACGTCGGCTTCCTAGCGTCGATCGTGGCGCTCGGACCGGGCGCCCGCCCACCCCGGCGTCGACGACGACGTCGGACGTCGAAAGGCAATCCCATGAGTCAGACCATGAGCGCCGCGGTCGTCCACCAGGCCGGCGGCCCCCTCACCATCGACGAGATCCCGGTCCCGGCCCCCGGACCGAACCAGGCCCTGGTCAAGGTCGCGACCTCCGGTGTCTGCCACACTGACCTGCACGCCGTCGAGGGCGACTGGCCGGTCAAGCCGGGGCTGCCCTTCGTCCCGGGCCACGAGGGCTACGGCGAGGTGGTCGAGCTCGGCGCGGGCGTGACCTCGCTCAAGGTCGGCCAGCTGGTCGGCAACGCCTGGCTCTGGTCGGCCTGCGGCGAGTGCCGGTTCTGCCGCACCGGGTGGGAGACGCTCTGCGAGAAGCAGCAGAACGGCGGCTACTCGGTCAACGGCTCCTTCGGCGAATACATGCTGGTCGACGCCACCTACGCCGCGCGCATCCCCGACGGCGCCGACCCGGTCGAGGTCGCGCCGATCCTGTGCGCCGGGGTCACCGTCTACAAGGGCCTCAAGGTCACCGACACCCGGCCCGGCCAGTGGGTCGCGGTCTCCGGGATCGGCGGCCTCGGCCACATCGCGGTGCAGTACGCGCACGCCATGGGGATGCGAGTGGTGGCGATCGACGTCGACGAGGCGAAGCTCGCGCTGGCACGCAAGCACGGCGCCGAGATCACGGTGAACGGTCGCACCGAGGACGTCATCGAGTCGGTGCAGGACCAGACCGGCGGTGTGGACGGTGTGCTGGTCACCGCGGTGCACCCGGCCGCGTTCGGCCAGGCCATCGGCCTGACCCGGCGGGGCGGGACGATCGTGTTCAACGGGCTGCCCCCGGGCGAGTTCCCCGCCTCGATCTTCGACGTGGTGCTCAAGGGCCTGACGATCCGCGGCTCGATCGTGGGCACCCGGCAGGACCTGGCCGAGGCCCTCGACTTCTACGCGACGGGGAAGATCCACCCCACCGTGGCCAGCGAGCCGCTGGAGAACATCAACGACATCTTCGACCGGATGAAGAAGGGGAAGATCGACGGTCGCATCGTCCTGGACCTGAACGCCTGACCGGCATCCGGGGCCCGGCCGAGCATCGCGGCCGGGCCCCGCGGCCGGACCCCGCGGTGCTGCCCGCACGGTCAGCCGCCGGAACCGAGGGCGCCCTCTGCCGGCGCGCCGCCGCCGGTCCGTCCCGTGCGGGCTCCCTCGACCACCTCGGCGGCGCGCGCGACGTTGCGCTGCATCCCCCCGAAGACCACGCCGTGGAACGGCGCGACGGCCCACCAGTACACGTGTCCGAGCAGCCCCCGCGGCGCGAAGAGCGCACGCTGGGCGAAGGTCGCGCCGACCTGGTCCCACCCCTGTCCGTCCTCGATCGCCAGCTCGAGCCAGGCCACGCCCGGCAGTCGCATCTCCGCCCGCAGCCGTACGACGCGTCCGGGGTCCACCAGCTCCACCCGCCAGAAGTCCACGGCATCGTCCACCAGCAGGTGGTCGCGGTCCCGCCGTCCGCGCCGCAGGCCGGGGCCGCCGACGAGCCGGTCCGCCAGGCCGCGCACCCGCCAGGCCAACGACCAGGAGAACCAGCCGCGGTCGCCGCCGACCCGCTCCAGCACCCGCCACAGCGCGGCCGGCGAGGCCGCCACCGCGATCCTCCGCTCATCGCGGTAGAGCGTGCCGCCGGCCCACCCGGGGTCGGAGGGCAGCGGGTCGCTCGGCGCACCGCGCATCGAGGCACTGGCCCATGAGGTGGACACCTCGCCGTCGTGGATGCGCGCGAGGGCGAGCTCGATGGCCGGGCCGACCCCGATCAGGCCGTCCGGCGGGTCCGGGACCAGGGTGGCGATGTCGTGCTCCTTGCACACGACCTCGTGCACGAGCGAGTCGACGAGAGGTCGCGCGAGCGGACCGGGCACCGGGGTCACGAGCGCCACCCACAGGCTGGACAGCCGCGGGCTGAGCACCGGGACCGCGACGATGAGCCGTCGGGGCAGGCCGGCGGTCGCGGCGTACAGCTGCATGAGGTCGCGGTAGGTGAGCACCTCCGGTCCGCCGATGTCGTACCCGCGCGACGTCGTGGCCGGCGCCGACGCGACCCCGACCAGGTAGCGCAGCACGTCGCGGATGGCGATCGGCTGGATCCGGTTGCCCACCCAGCGCGGCACGGTCATCGCGGGGAGCCGTTCGGTGAGGTAGCGCATCATCTCGAACGACGCCGATCCTGACCCGAGGATGACAGCGGCCCGCAGGCAGATCGTCGGCACCCCGCTGGCCAGCAGGATCTCCTCGACCTCGGTCCGGGACGCCAGGTGCACCGACAGCTCCTCGCCGTCGGGGTGCAGGCCCCCGAGGTAGACGATGCGCCGAACGCCGGCCTCGCGGGCGGCGCGGGCCACGGTGAGGGCGGCGCTGCGGTCGATCGCGGCGAACGAGCGGCCCGATCCCAGGGAGTGGATCAGGTAGTACAGGACGTCCACCCCGGCCAACGCCTCCCGGGCGCGGCGCAGGTCGGTCACGTCGAGGTCGACCGGGTCGACCTGTGGGTACCACGACCGGCCGCGCAACCGGTCGGGGCGGCGGGCGAGCGCCCGCACCCGGTAGCCCGATGCGAGCAGCTCGGGGATCAGCCGGCCTCCGACGTAGCCGGTCGCGCCGGTGACGGCGGCCAGCGGGGCGTCCGGGCGGGGCGTGCCGTCCGGCCCGGTGCCGGGCACGAGGCCGGGCAGGGTGTGCGCGACTGGCTCGGGCGGTCGGGTGCGGGGGGATGCGGTCACCTCGGGAGTGTGCGGGTGCCGGGGTGACGGCGCACCCGGGGCGCCCCCGTGGCTGCCTGCGCGCGGGGGTGGCTCGGGGCGCGTCGGACCCGCGGTGGGTGCGGACGCGGCCGGTGCGCAGCGACACGCCGCGAGGTTCGCGCGCCGTGCTGTGCGGGCGTGCAGGTCGCGCGGCGCGGCGACCCCGACCAAGGACGTACGTCCCGGGTTTGGGGTGCCCGCTGACATAGAAATACCCCATATCTAGTCGTGCGGAGCAGGTCGCACCACAACATCTAGTAGGGAGCGCCTCAGTGCCCAAGTCCGTCACCGTTGACGTCGCATCGTCCATCGACGAGTACCTGGACCGCAGCGACTGGCGGGTCAACGCCAACGCGAACCAGGGCTACTCGCTCGGCGGGCTGATCCTCAACACCGCGGGCAAGGTGATCGCCAACTACTGGTTGTCCCAGGTCTACCCGGAGGCCGTGGGCACCGCGCACCGCGAGGGCGATCTGCACATCCACGACCTGGACATGCTGTCCGGCTACTGCGCCGGCTGGTCGCTCAAGCGGCTGCTGGCCGAGGGGCTCAACGGCGTGCCGGGCAAGGTCGAGGCGACCGCCCCCAAGCACTTCAGCTCGGCCATCGGCCAGATCGTCAACTTCCTGGGCACCATGCAGAACGAGTGGGCCGGCGCCCAGGCGTTCAGCTCCTTCGACACCTACATGGCGCCGTACGTGCGCCTGGACGGTCTCACCTACGAGCAGGTGCGCCAGGGCATCCAGGAGCTGGTCTACAACCTCAACGTGCCCAGCCGCTGGGGCACCCAGACGCCCTTCACCAACCTGACCTTCGACTGGGTCTGCCCCGAGGACCTGCGCGAGGAGGTCGTGTTCGTCGCCGATGAGCCGTGCGACTTCGCCTACGGCGACCTGCAGGTCGAGATGGACGTCATCAACCGCGCCTACATGGAGGTGATGACAGCGGGCGACGCGTCGGGCCGGGTGTTCACCTTCCCGATCCCGACGTACAACATCACGAAGGACTTCGACTGGGACTCGGAGAACGCCGACCTGCTGTTCGCGATGACCGCCAAGTACGGGCTGCCGTACTTCCAGAACTTCATCAACTCCGAGATGAAGCCCGGTGACGTGCGTTCGATGTGCTGCCGGCTGCAGCTGGACCTGCGCGAGCTGCTCAAGCGCGGGAACGGGCTGTTCGGCTCGGGTGAGCAGACCGGGTCGGTCGGTGTGGTGACGATCAACTGCGCCCGCCTGGGCTACCTGCACGCGGGCGACGAGCCGGCGCTCCTGGCTGCCCTGGACCGGCTGCTGGAGCTGTCCCGCGACTCCCTGGAGCTCAAGCGCGAGACCATCCAGCGGCTCATGGACGACGGCCTGTTCCCCTACACCCGTCGCTACCTGGGCAGCCTGGACAGCCACTTCTCGACCATCGGCGTCAACGGGATCAACGAGATGATCCGCAACTTCTCCCTCGACGCGCTCGACAGCTCCGATCACGACGGGCACCAGATGGCCGTCCGGCTGCTCGACCACGTCCGCGCCCGCATGGTCGAGTTCCAGGAGGGGA
>JAHIJU010000359.1 GCA_018898235.1 Actinomycetota bacterium
CGTCGGGTCCAGCACCACGGCGACGGGCAGGGCGGCCGGCACCGTGACGGTGCCCCGGTCACCCGCCAGCACGAGGACCCCGGTGAGCGCGCCCGTGGCGGCCAGCAGCGCGCAGCCGATGCCGGCGAGCACGCTGCGCAGCCGGACCGGGCGCAGCAGGGCGACGAGGACGACGAGTCCGGCCAGCACGAGCTGGATCACCAGGCCGGTCGCGACGCCGCCGGAGCCGACGGGGACGGATGAGGCCAGGCTGGTCGGCAGGCCGGTCACGTGCCGGTCACCTGCCGCAGTGCGGCCACGATCGCATCGGGCTCGGGCGGGCACCCCGGCACCCGCAGGTCGACCGGGACGACGTCGTCCGCACCGCCCACGACGGCGTACCCGGCCAGCAGCGGCCCGCGGCCCAGGGCGCAGTCCCCGCAGGCGACGACGACGCGGGGGGTCGGTGTGGCGGCCAGGGTCAGCCGCAGCGGCTGGGCCATGTTCTGGGTGACGACGCCCGTCACGAGCACCACGTCGGCGTGCCGGGGGGAGGCGACCAGCCGTGCGCCGTACCGCTCCACGTCGTACACCGGGCCGAAGGCCGCGGCCAGCTCGATCTCGCAGCCGTTGCACGACCCTGCGTCCACGTGGCGGACCGCCGCGCTGCCGTGCAGGGCGGGCGGCGGGGTGAACCCGTCGGCCGCGACCGGTGCGGGAGGTGCCGGTTCGGCGATGCGTCCGACGCGGCGGATGACGCGTCCCAGGTCCCGCAGGCTCACGTCCGGGCCGCCGCGGCGGTCGCGGTGCCGGCCGGCGCGGACGGGGTCTGCGTGGGCGGGGCGGACGTGCGTTGGGCCGACGTGGGCTGGGGCCGCGTGGGCCGGGCCGGCGCGGGCTGGGCGCTGCGCTCCAGCTCGGCCTTGAGGGCTCCCTGGTCGTCGAGCACATCGGAGAGCAGGCGGCGCGCGGTCCGCAGCAGCTCGGCGACCCCGGGGACGCTGAGGGCGTAGACGACCGCACCGGCCTCGCGGCGCTGCGACACCAGCCCGGCGCGGCGCAGCACGGCGAGCTGCTGCGACAGGTTCGACTGCTCGATCTCGATCGACTCGAGCAGCTCGTGGACGGGGTGGTCGCGTTCGGAGAGCAGCTCCAGGATGCGGATGCGCGCGGGGTGGCCGAGCGTGCGGAACAGCTCGGCCTTGGCCTGGTAGAGCGGCACTGCCACGAGGACCTCCGAGTGGACGACGTGAGCAACTTATCGCATGAAGGCATCGTCAAGTCCTCAGTTTCTGATCTGTCTCATCCGGGACCCTCCGATGCCCGAAATGGCGGTCGGATGGTGGACGATGGCCGCGCCAGATCGCCAGCGCAGGGACGGAGTGACCGGGTGACGCAGCGACCGACCACCGGCGATGAGCCGGGGCGCTCCATCGGTGTCGACGAGCCCGGCGGGCGCGCGCTCGGCGCCGGTCCGGACGGCGGCGGTCCGCAGGGCGGGAGTGGTCCGGGCGGCGAGGGCTTCGACGGCTCCGCTGACGACGGCTCCGACGGTCGCGGTGACGACGGCCTTGGCGGTTCCGCCGCCGACGGCTCCGACGGTCGCGGTGACGACGGGTTTGGCGACGAGGGGCCCGACGACGGTCCCGACGCGGACCCGGACCCCGACCTGCTGCAGCCGTCCACGGCGGCCTGGCGGTCCCGCACCGCGATCGAGATGCTGATCAGCGGCCTCATCGGGCTGTACGCGTCGTTCGTGCTCTCGATCGACGCATGGATCCTGGCCGGGAACCCGGACGCGACGTTCAGTTGCAACGTCTCGCAGGTCATCAACTGCGGAACGGTGGCCCGCACCTGGCAGGCCCAGCTGCTGGGCTTCCCGAACGCCTTCCTCGGCATCCTGTTCGAGTCGGTGGTGCTCACCCTCTCGGTCGCGACCATCGGCGGCGTCCGGTTCCCACGCTGGTTCATGCGCGGGGCGCAGGCGCTCTACACGGTCGGCCTGCTCTTCGCGCTGTGGCTGTTCACCCAGTCGTACTTCGTGATCCACGCGCTGTGCCCGTGGTGCCTGCTGATCACCCTGACCACCACCTTGGTCTGGGCCGGCCTCACCCGGATCAACGTCCGCGACGGCCACCTGCCGCTCGGTGCCGGTGCGCGCCGCTTCGTGGCCGGCGGCTCCGACTGGTACGTCACCGTGGCCTTCCTCATCGTCCTGCTCGCCATGATCCTGGTCCGCTACGGCCCCCGCCTCCTGGCCTGACCCCCTCCTCCTCGCCGCCCCCGCCTCCTGGCCGCCCCGCCGAGCCCCACCCCCGGGGGTGCCCCCGCTCCCGCTTGCCCGCCCGCTGCCCGCGCGCGCCCTGCGGGGTGCCCGGAGTGGGCAGTTGGGGGCGGGTTGTCGGCGTGTCGCTGCTCCGAACTGCCCACTGCGCCGCGAGAGACGGCTGTGTGGTCCTGCCCGGGCGCTCCCGAGGCGTCCGGGCCCGCACGGCTCTCGGCCGCCGGCCCCGCCGTCCCCGTGCCGAGACTGGTCGGTCGGTCGGGGGTGATTGGCGTGTCCTGGCACCAAGGTGACCAGTTGACGACGGAGAGCTGTGCCCGACCCGCACTCAGGTCCGAGCAGCAGTCGTGCTCAGGCCCGAGTCGCACTCGGGCCCCAGCCGCACTCAGGCCCTAGCCGCAGCGGAGCCCAGGGTCCTTCAGCGGCACGGCCTCGCGCACCTGTTCCGGCGTGCAGCGAGCCCGGGGCGAGCCGTCCCGAGCCCAGGCGGGCGGGTCGACAACCACGACGGGCCGATGGTGCGCACGTCGGCCGATGATCGTGCTTCACGCTCGACCCGTGGACGTGGACGTGGACGTGGACGACGTGCGACGGGGGCGCAGTCCCGGGGCGGGGTGGGTCGCAGTCGCGCGAGGTGCGCATCGGCGGCGAGGGGTCGATCCGTTGCGGGCCTGGGCGCTCGTCCTGCCCGAGCAGGCAGTGTTCACGCACCTCACGGCGGCTGCCGCCCTCGGCTGGTGGCTGCCGCAGCTGCCAGCCACGCTGCCGGTGTTCGTCGATCTGGTGGACGCCGGGACGCGGCCTCGACGGGCAGGGCTGTGTGCCACTCGGGTGCGCGACCCGGTTCCGGCGAGGCTCGTCGGCGGAGTCCGGATCGCGCATCCCGCGCAGGTGCTGCTCGCCTGCGCTCGTGATCTGTCCACCCTCGACCTGCTGATCCTGGTCGACGCCGCGTTGCACGCGGGTGCGTGCACCGTCGCGCAGGTGGCGGAGGTCGGGGCGCAGAGTCGCCGCGGTGCGCCTGCTCTGCGGCGCGCACTCGCACTCGCGGATGCGCGCTCGGAGTCGCCCTGGGAGACGGTGCTCCGTGCGCTCCACGTCGTCGGCGGGCTCCCCGTCGTCCCGCAGCACGAGATCAGGGACCGCGACGGACGGTTCGTCGCGCGCGCCGACCTCTGGATCAGGGGCACCACCACGATCCACGAGTACGACGGTGCGGTCCATCGTGATCCAGCACAACAGGTGCGTGACCTGCGTAGGGACCGAGCGCTGCTCGCGGCTGGATGGGCCCGCCGAGGCTATGCGGCCGCCGACCTGGTGCGTCAACCGGCGTCCGTTCTGCGGGATGCGGAGACGACGCTCGGGCGGCGTCACCGTTCCGCGCCGGTGACCCGGTGGCAACGGATGCTCACCGAGTCCAGCCTGACCGAGCCCGGTCGGCGCGCCCTGGCGGCCCGTCTGTCGGCAGCGGCTCGCCCCTGAGGTCACCAGCTACTCGCAGTCGGCGCCCCGGCCGAGTCGGTCCGCGCCCGACTGACGAAGCACCCCCGCCCCCGCCCCGGTTCGCCCGCGCCCTCCGGTCCAGCGGGCTAGAGCCGAGTCACGGCGGCAACTGGTCAGTTGGCGGTTCCGACACGCCGCGCAGGCACCCCCAACCGCCCACTTCCGGGACCGGGAGGGGTCGGGACCGGGTGGGGTCGGGACCGGGAGGGGCGGGACCGGGAGGGGGCGGGGAAGGAGGCGGGAGGGTCAGGAGGTGAGGGCGGCCTTGAGGACGTCGAGGGGGAGGGAACCCATCGACAGGGCGCGGGCGTGGAAGGCCGCGATGTCGAAGGGTTCGCCGCGGGCTGCCGAGGCTGCTGCGGCGTCGTCGCGGATCTGCTCCCACAGGCGCTGGCCGACCTTGTACGACGGGGCCTGGCCCGGCCAGCCGAGGTACCGCAGCCACTCGAACCGCAGGAAGGACTCGGACATGTTGACGTTGTCGACCAGCAGCGCCCAGCCCTTGTCGGCGTCCCAGGTGCCGCCGCCGTACTGCTCGGGCGCGGGCAGGCCCAGGTGGACACCCAGGTCGAAGACGACGCGCGCGGCGCGCATCCGCTGCCCGTCGAGCATGCCGAACCGGTCGCCCGGGTCGTCGAGGAAGCCCA
>JAHIJU010000360.1 GCA_018898235.1 Actinomycetota bacterium
CCGCCCGCCCAACCCCCGCCGCCGCCCGCCCAACCCCCGACCCCGCCCGCCCAACACCCGCCCCCACAAGCTGCTCCGACCCTCCGCCAGGCTCGCCCCGCTCGGCTCATCCGCCCGACTCGCCCGCTCGGCTCGGCCGACCTGCGTCGAGTCGGCTGAGATGCGAGCCGATTCGGCCGCGGTTGGCCGAAACGGCGGGCGTTGCGGGTGGGGGAGCGGGCGGGGGCCGGGGGCCGGGGGCGGGGTGGGGCGGGTGTTGGGCGGGCGGCGGAGCCGGGCGGACGGGGGTGGTCATGTGTGCGGCTCGAACTAGGGTGGCGCCGTGACCACAGCCCTGTACCGCCGGTACCGGCCGGAGACCTTCGCGGAGGTCATCGGGCAGGACCACGTGACCGCACCGCTGCGGCACGCGCTGCGGTCCGGTCAGGTCAACCACGCCTACCTGTTCTCCGGCCCGCGCGGCTGCGGCAAGACGAGCTCGGCGCGCATCCTCGCGCGGGTCCTGAACTGCGCGCAGAACACCGAGGAGAACCCCACCGACACCCCGTGCGGTGTGTGCCCCTCGTGCATCGAGCTGGCCACCGGCGGACCGGGCAGCCTCGACGTGGTGGAGATCGACGCGGCCAGCCACGGCGGCGTGGACGATGCGCGTGAGCTGCGGGAACGGGCGACGTTCGCCCCGGCGCGGGACCGGTTCAAGGTGTTCATCCTGGACGAGGCGCACATGGTCACGCCGCAGGGGTTCAACGCGCTGCTCAAGATCGTCGAGGAGCCCCCGCCGCACGTGAAGTTCGTGTTCGCGACCACGGAGCCCGACAAGGTGATCGGCACCATCCGCTCGCGCACGCACCACTACCCGTTCCGGCTGGTGCCGCCGGACGTCCTCGTGCCGTACCTGGACCAGGTGTGTGCGCGCGAGGAGGTCCCGGTCGGCGCCGGGGTCCTGTCGCTCGTGGTCCGGGCCGGCGGCGGGTCGGTGCGTGACAGCCTGTCGGTGCTCGACCAGCTCATCGCCGGGTCCGGCCCGGCCGGGCTGGAGTACGAGCCCGCGGTGGCCCTGCTCGGCTACACCCCCGCCTCGCTGCTCGACGACCTGGTCGAGGCGCTCGCGGCCCGTGACGGCGCCGCGGCGTTCCGGGTGGTCGAACGGGTGATCTCCAGCGGTCACGAACCGCGCCGGTTCGTCGAGGACCTGCTCGAACGGCTGCGGGACCTCATCGTCATCTCGGCGGCCGGCGAGCACGCCTCCGCCGCACTGCGCGACCTGCCTGCCGACCAGCTCGAGAGGATGCGCTCGCAGGCCACGCACCTAGGGGCCTTCGAGCTGTCCCGGTCGGCCGACCTGGCCTCGGTCGCGCTGACCGAGATGGCCGGTGCGACCTCGCCCCGCCTCCAGCTCGAGCTGCTCATGGCGCGGTTGCTGCTGCCCGCCGTCGACGATTCGCGCACCGGGCTGGGTGCGCGTCTGGACCGGCTGGAGCGCGGGTTCGACGCGGGGGCGGCGGCCGCCGTCGTCGCCCGGCCGGTACCGGCTGCCGTGGAGCCGGCGACTGTGCAGCCGGCCGCTGTGCAGCCGGCGACGCCGGTGCCGGCACCCGTCGTCGCTCCGCCCGTTCCTGCCGAGTCCGCTGCCCCGGCGCGCGTCGCCCCGGTCGCCGGCTCGGCCCCTGCTGCTGTGCCGCCCGAGGCGCCTGCCGTCCCGGTCGCGCGGCCCGCGGTGCGCGCCGCCGCGGAACCGGTCGTGCCCGCCGCACCGCCCGTCGCGCCCCCGGTCGTGCCCGCCGCAGCGCCACCGACCGCCCCCGCTCCGGGGGCGACGCGTCAGGCGCTCGACACCGAGATGCTGCGCAGGCGCTGGCCCGAGGTGCTCGAACAGGCCAGGGCGCTGCGCAAGGCGACGTACGCCCTGGTCGAGGACAACGCGCTGCCGCTGTCGCTGGACGACACGACCCTGCGGCTCGGCTTCACGCTGCCCGGTCTGGCGTCGGCGTTCAAGTCCAGTCAGCACGCCGAGGTGATCGCCCGCGCACTGCGCGAGACCCTCGGGCTGGAGGTCCGCGTCGAGGCCGTGCTGTCCGGCCCCGAGACGGAGCCCTCGGCCGCCACGCCGTCGTCGGGCACCGCGATGCCCACCCGTGCCCAGGCCGAGGCGTCCTGGGACGTGCCGCCGCAGGCCGGGAGGCGCGCGGCCGCTGCGGAACCCGCTCACGCGGCACGGTCGGCACCCGGATCCCGCCCGGACACGGCGCCCCCGGCGGGTGCTGCGCAGGGGGCACCGACGCAGGCCACAGCCGGGCGCCCCACCACGGCGCCGGCCGCCGCGCGCCAGGCCTCGACCCCCACCGGGTCCCAGGCGTCGGACGTCGCGCCACCGTGGGACGACGTGCCCCCGCTCGACGAGCCGCCCTGGGACGACGAGTCCGGCCCGGCCCCCGCGCCGACCCGGGCCGCCGAGTCCCGTCGGCCGGTGGCCACGGCGCCCGTGCGCCCCGAGTCCACGCGTACGACGTACGGGCGCGCAGGAGCCGGCGCCGCGACTCCCGAACGCCCGGACCTCGAGCCGGAGGACGAACCGTCCCCCGACGACCCCGAGATCGTCGGCTCCGGCCTGGTCGGAGCCCCGCTGGTCGCCCAGCTGCTCGGCGGTCAGGTGATCGACGAAACGGTCGAGCCGCCCGGCTGACCCGCGGCGCCCAGCCCGTAGGCTGACGCCGTGTACGAAGGCGCGATCCAGGACCTGGTCGACGAGCTCGGGCGGTTGCCCGGGGTCGGCCCCAAGAGCGCCCAGCGCATCGCGTTCTACATCCTGGCGGCCGATCCGGGCGATGTGCGCCGGCTGGTCGATGCGATTACCGAGGTCAAGGCGAAGGTCCGGTTCTGCGAGATCTGCGGCAACGTCGCGCAGGAGGACCGGTGCCGCATCTGCCGCGACCCGCGGCGCTCGCCGACCGTGATCTGCGTGGTCGAGGAGGCCAAGGACGTCGTCGCGATCGAGCGCACCCGGGAGTTCCGCGGGCGGTACCACGTGCTCGGCGGCGCCATCAACCCGATCGCGGGGGTCGGCCCGGACGATCTGCGGATCGTCCAGCTGATGACCCGGCTCGCGGACGGTGAGGTGACCGAGGTGATCCTGGCGACCGACCCGAACGTCGAGGGGGAGGCGACCGCCACCTACCTCGCTCGGCTGCTCGTGCCGATGGGGCTGACCGTCAGCAGGCTGGCATCGGGGCTGCCGGTCGGCGGGGACCTGGAGTACGCCGACGAGGTCACGCTGGGCCGGGCCTTCGAGGGCCGGCGCCGGATCAATGCCTAGGAGGGATATGACATGAGCACCGAGGACGTCGATCTGCTGGTGATCGCCCAGGACATGGCCGACGAGGCGCGGGACTTCCTCAGCACCGTGACGGAGGTCGCGGCGGGCAGCACCGCCGAGGCCTCGTTGCCGCTGCTGCTGCTGGCCGTCTCGGACGTGCTCGCGGCCGGGGCGCGCCTGGGCGCGACCGTCGACGTCGTGCCCGACGAGCGGTTCGAGCCGGACCTCGGGCCCGACCCCGACGTCGACCCGCTGCGGGCGAACCTGGCGAACGTCTTCGAGGGGCTGGACGAGTACACCGAGGTGGTGGACCCGCTCGACGGCGCCGACATCGAGCAGGTCACGGTCTCGGGCGGCCTGGTGACGATCGCGCAGGCGCTCTCCCAGGGCCTGCGTCACTACGAGGCCGGCCAGGTGGGCGAGGCCCTGTGGTGGTGGCAGTTCTCCTACCTGTCCGACTGGGGCACCACGGCCTCCAGCGTGCTGCGCGCCCTGCAGACCGTCCTCGCCCACGCCCGGCTGGACGTGGACGACGACGTGGCGGCCGAGGCCGAGTACGACGCCCTGCAGTCCTGACGCCACCGCCCCGCCCAGCCGGACGACGGGTGGGCGGGCTGCGGCTCAGGCGGCGGTGACGTACCCCGCGCGCCGACGCACGACCGACTGGTCGGCGACCGCGCTCTGCGGTTCGACACTCGCATGCGGCTCGACCGTGGCACCGGCCCCCACGATCGCGCGCTCGCCGACCCGGGCCCCGACGCCCAGCGCTGCGGCCCGGCCGATGTGCGCATGGCTCCCGACCCGGGCGCCGCGGGCGATGGACGCCTCGTCCTCGACCCACACGTGGTCACCGAGCCGGACGGCCGAGGCGATCCTGACCCCCGGGTCCACCCAGGCCGTCGACGCCACGTAGGCGTCCCGCGCGACCTGGGCCCCGGTGGCGACCATGCCGCCGCCGTTCTCGTGCGGCTCGTAGCGCACGATCGTGCCGTCGTCGCGCTCGAGCTCTTCGTACCGCTTCCGTCTGGCCATCACAGTCCCTCCGGACGAGTCATCCCATGTCGCCCAACGAGCGTGGCTGCCGCAGTGTTCCCGCTCGACCCCTGCCGGCGGCGACCTCCACACTTCCTTGACATCGGTCGACGAACTGCCTGGTCAAGAGGTCGCTGACCGCGATCTGGGAGCCGACGGGGCCGATCGGACCCGAGCCGTAGAATCGCCGCGTCGCCCCACTTTCCCCGGATGTGAGTTTCGCGTGGCCCTCATCGTGCAGAAGTACGGCGGGTCGTCGGTCGCCGACGCCGCCTCGATCCAGCGTGTCGCCGCGCGGGTCGTCGAGTCCCGTCGCGCGGGCGACGACGTCTGCGTCGTCGTGTCGGCGATGGGGGACACCACCGACGAGCTGATCGACCTGGCGCACCAGATGACGGGCAC
>JAHIJU010000361.1 GCA_018898235.1 Actinomycetota bacterium
CCCTCGACGATGTCGTGCATGTCCGCGATGCCGTGACGGAGCATGAGCGTGCGCTCGATGCCCATGCCGAACGCGAACCCGGTGTAGACCTCGGGGTCCACACCGGCCGAACGCAGGACGTTCGGGTTGACCATCCCGCAGCCCCCCCACTCGATCCAGCCCGGCCCGCCCTTCTTCTGCGGGAACCACAGGTCCATCTCCGCGGACGGCTCGGTGAACGGGAAGAAGCTCGGGCGCAGCCGGGTCCGGGCGTCCGGGCCGAACATCGCCCGCGCGAAGTGGTCGAGCGTGCCGCGCAGGTGCGCCATGGTCAGGCCCTTGTCCACCGCGATCCCCTCGACCTGGTGGAACACCGGGGTGTGCGTGGCGTCCAGGGCGTCGGTCCGGTACACCTGGCCCGGGCACGCGATGTAGAACGGCAGCTCCCGGTCGAGCAGCGACCGCGCCTGCACCGGCGAGGTGTGGGTGCGCAGCACCAGCCCCGAGCGCTCACCGTCCTGACGCTCGACGAAGAAGGTGTCCTGCATCCCCCTGGCCGGGTGGTCCTGGCCGAAGTTGAGGGCGTCGAAGTTGAACCACTCGGCCTCGACCTCGGGCCCCTCGGCGATCTCCCAGCCCATTGCGACGAACAGGTCCGCGATCCGCTCCGAGAGCGCCTCCAGAGGGTGCCGCGCGCCCGCCGGGTGGCGGCCGGTGGGCAAGGTCACGTCGACCGTCTCGTCCAGCAGGACGCGCGCCTCGCGCTCGGCCTCCAGCTCGAGCGTGCGGGCCTCGAAGGCGGCCGTCACCGCTGCGCGCCCCTGGCCGACGATCCGGCCCGCCGCGCCCTTGTCCGCCGCAGGCAGGGCACCGATCGCCCGGTTCGCGAGAGCAAGGTCGCTACGGTCGCCCAGATGTGCGGTGCGGACAGCCTTGAGGGCGTCGAGGTCCGCCGCGGCAGCCACGGCTGCCAGTGCGGCGTCGACGACGGTCCCGACGGCATCAGGATCCAGTGGTGAGGGGGCGGACATCAGAGCCTTCCGGAGGGGTCGTCGGCCGCAGGGCGGCCGGTCGGGCAGTCTAGCGGCGCCCGCCGGTGGGCCTGTGGCGACCTCGACCTACGGTCGGCGGCGCGGCCCGGTGGCGGGCCACGCAAATCGGTGACCGCCGCCACTGGTGGTCCGCGTGCTGGTCACCCCGCCATGGTGCCACACCGGTCAGCCGACCAGCTCCGCCCTGTGGAGCACGGTGTACCTCGGTCCACCGCCCCTGCCGGCACCGGGCTCCGATCGCTGGAGGGTGATCTCGCCGACCCGCCAGAGGGGCCCGACGTAGACGGACAGCGCGCCCACCAGGGCGTCGACCCCTCCTGTCGGCCTGCCGGCGAGGCCGGGGCCCGAGCCCCCGCGTCCGGCACCGGAGCCCCGGCCCGCGGGCCTCGATCCGACCCTGACGCGCCCCACCGTCAGGTGCGCCCGCTCACGAGCGCGACCGTCCGCCTCGAGACCGAGCGCCTCCCCCGCACCAGCCACCGCCGTGGCCAGCCCACGCTGGCGGCCCCCGTCCCCGCCGAGCCCGACCCAGAGCGTCCGGTGCGCGAAGAGGCCCGCCCCCCGCAGCTCCAGGTCATAGGGCGCGGTGCTCGCCGCCACCGCCCCGAGCTGGTCGACCAGCGCCGGGACCCGCCCGTCCGGTACCTCGCCGAAGAACGCGGCCGTCACGTGCCAGGTCTCGCGCGCCGACCAGCGCACGACGTCGTCGCGGCCGGCAGGACCGCGGCGGACGGCGGCCAGGGCGAGGTCGAGGTGGTCGAGCGCGGCGGCCGGCGGGGTGACCGCGACGAAGAGGCGCACCACCCCAGCGTGCCAGCACCGGGGCCTGCAGCGGGGACCGCACGAGGTCGAGATCCCGTGCCCGGTCGCCGGCCCGATGGGCGACCGGAGCTCAGCGGCGCTGGGCCCGGGCCGAGGCGTAGAGGCAGACGGCCGCGGCGGTCGCGAGATTGAGGGACTCCGCCCGGCCGTGGAGCGGGACCCGCACCACGGCGTCGGCCGCGGCGCGGTCTGCGTCCGCCAGGCCCCATGCCTCGTTGCCGAACACCCAGGCCGTCGGAGCGGCCAGATCCGGCGCCCCCGGGCCTGCGACCCCGTCGAGGAGGTCATCGAGGTCGAAGCGCCCATCGCCCGAGGCAGCCAGGATGCCCAGCCCGTGCCGACGCAGCGCCGCGACGGCCTCCACCAACGAGACCCCGACGACGACCGGCAGGTGGAAGAGCGAACCGGCGCTGGAGCGCACGGACTTCGGGTTGTGCACATCGACCGAGGCCTGGGTGAGCACCACCAGGTCCGCCCCGGCGGCATCGGCGGCCCGCAGCACCGTGCCCGCGTTGCCCGGGTCGCGGACCTGCGCCAGGACCGCCACCAGCCGGGGACCCGCCATGAGGGCGTGGTCGAGCGACACGTCGACGAGGTCGGCGACCGCGACCACACCCTGGGCGTCGGGGCTCATCGCCGCGAGCACCTCGACGGTCCCGAGCCGGACCGGGACGGACCGGTCGCGCGCCGCCCCGACGATCTCGGGGTACCGGCGGTAGGCCGCCTCCGTGAGGTACACCGCGTGCACCCGGACGCCCGTGCACGCCACGGCCTCACGCACCGCCTGCGGGCCCTCGACGAGGAACCTGCCGGACCGTTCCCGCGCGCTGCGGGTGGCCAGCGCGTGCACCTGCCGGACCCGGTCGGCCCGCGGGTTGACCATCGGCGGCTCGTCGTCCACCGGGACGTGCACACGACGAGGCCCCCGGCCGGCAGCGCCGTCGGGGGCCTCCTCGTGGTCGGACATCACGCAGCGGTGCGGGGCGCGTTCACGTCCTCGGGCAGCGCCTTCTTGGCGACTGCGACCAGCGTCGCGAACGCCGCGGCGTCGGAGACCGCGAGATCGGCCAGGACGCGACGGTCGACCTCGACACCGGCGGCCTTGAGGCCCTGGATGAAGCGGTTGTAGGTGAGGCCCTGCTCACGCGCCGCGGCGTTGATGCGGGCGATCCACAGCTTGCGGAAGTCGCCCTTGCGCGCCTTGCGGTCGCGGTAGGCGTATCCCAGGGAGTGGGTGACCTGCTCCTTGGCCTTGCGGTACAGCCGCGAGCGCTGACCGCGGTAGCCGCTCGCGCGCTCCAGGGTTGTGCGGCGCTTCTTGTGGGCGTTGACCGCCCGCTTCACGCGTGCCACGTGATGCTCCTTGTCGTCGGGCTAGGTGCTGAGGCGCTGACGCGCCGGGCGTCAGCGACCGAGCAGCTTCTTGGCCTTCTTGGTGTCGGACGGGGCGAGCACGACATCGCCGGCCAGCCTGCGGGTGCGGCGGCTCGACTTGTGCTCCAGCAGGTGGCGGAGGCCGGTGCGCTCACGCATGAGCTTGCCGGAGCCGGTCACGCGTACCCGCTTCTTGGTGCCGGAGTGCGTCTTGTTCTTCGGCATGCTCGGGGTCTCTCCTTGTCGTTCGTGCC
>JAHIJU010000362.1 GCA_018898235.1 Actinomycetota bacterium
GTTCTAGCAGCAGTCACCCAGGCGGGATACGGGAAGAGCCTGTAGTTTCCCAGGACATGGAGGAAACATGAGTACCGCGTTTCGGATCGGCACCATTGACGCCCTGCCGCAAGACGGCGACCGCGACTCGGACAGGACCACCCGAGCTGCCTTGGATGTCCTGCTGCATGAGGCGATGGAGTCAGCTCAGAGGCATCGAGGCGACGCCTCTGAGGACGGCCCCAGGCGAGGCCGTCGGGGCCCGTCTCCCATGAACCCCCGCATTCGACTTCGGTCGTTCTAGCTGTCCGAGTTCCCGAGCTCGTCCCCGCCGGGCACCGAGGCCGGCGTGGCCGGTTCGAGCGACGTGCCGCGCCAGCGGGCCAGCACCCGCATGAGGTGGTAGATCCCGATGGCGGCGGCGGTGCCCAGCGCGATGCCCTGGAACTGCAGCTCACCAACGGTCCAGGTGTAGTTCGCCACTCCGATGATGAGCGCGATCGCCGCCGGGATCAGGTTCGTCGGGTGCGAGAAGTCGACCTTGCTCTGCACCCAGATCCGGGCGCCGAGCAGGCCGATCATCCCGTAGAGCACGGTGCCCGCCCCGCCCAGCACGCCGGCCGGGATGGTGCCGATGACGGCGCCGAACCGCGGTGACATCGACAGCACGAGCGCGGTGAGCGCCGCCACCCAGTAGGCCGCCGTCGAGTAGACGCGGGAGGCCGCCATCACCCCGATGTTCTCGGCGTAGGTCGTGGTGCCCGAACCGCCGCCCAGCCCGGCCAGCGTGGTCGCCAGCCCGTCGGCCAGCAGCGCCCGGCCGGTGAGCGGGTCCAGGTCGGTGCCGGTCATCGCAGCCACCGACTTCACGTGCCCGATGTTCTCCGCCACCAGCACGACGACGACGGGCAGGAACAGCCCGAGCACGCTGAGCGACAGCGTCGGGGTGCTGAAGGTCGGCAGCCCCAACAGGGGCGCGGCGGCGATGGCCGTGTAGTCCACCTCACCGCGCAGCGCCGCGACGGCGTACCCGACGAGCACCCCGACCAGCACCGACAGCCGCCCCAGCAGCCCGCGGAACAGCACCGTCGACAGCACGATCGCGGCGATCGTCGCGATGGCCGTCACCGGCGCACCGCGCACCCCGGAGCACCCGGTGTCGGTGCACGAGCCCCAGGCCGACGGCGCCAGGTTGAAGCCGATGAGCGCGACGATGGTGCCGGTCACCACGGGCGGCATCGTCGCGTCGATCCACCGCGACCCGGCCACCTGCACGATCAGGCCGACCAGGGTGAGCGCCAGCCCGGCGAGCAGGACCCCGCCGATGGCCGCGCCCATCCCGCCCGAGGACTTCGCAGCCGCGATGGGGGCGATGAACGCGAACGACGATCCGAGGTAGCTGGGCAGCCGGTTGCGGGTGAGCAGCAGGAAGCCGATGGTGCCGACCGCCGAGAAGAACAGGGTGGTCTGCGGCGGGAATCCCGTGATGAGCGGCACGAGGAACGTCGCGCCCGACATGGCGACGACGTGCTGCATCCCGATGCCGATGGTCCGCGGCCAGGTCAACCGCTCGCCGGGGGCCACCACCTGGCCAGGGGGGACGTCCCGGCCGTCTCCGTGAAGCTGCCATCCGAACGCCACCGCGACCTCCTACCGTCCACACCGGCGTCCACGCCGGCACCGGGGGTGAGGCTAGCGCGACCCCGTGCCTCCGCTGTGCGCCGTCCGGCCCGGTCCACCGGCCGTGCCGGTCGGCGCAGCCCTGCACCCCGGGCTAGCGTTCGGCCCGTGCCGCCCGACGAGCTCGTCCACACCCTGCTCGGGGTGGCCGTCCTCGTCGCGATCACCGCCACTACGCTCGGTCTGCGCCGCACCCCGCACCCGTGGGCGCCGGCCTGGGCCGTGCTGCGCGGCGGGCTCCAGCTCGCGGCCGTCGCCCTGGTGCTGGCCGGGGTGATCCAGAACCCGTGGTGGGTGGGGCTGGCGCTGCTGGTCATGTTCTCGGTGGCGGCCTGGACGGCGACCCGGCGGCTCGGCGCGGACCTCGCCCACCTGGGGCTGGTCGCGGGGTCGATGGGCGCGGGGGTGCTGGTCACCCTGGCCGTCGTGTTCGGAACCGGCGCCCTGGCGCTGACCAGCCGCTACGCCCTGGCGATCGGCGGCATCGTGATCGGCAACTCGATGTCCATCGCGACCCTGGTCGGGCGCCAGCTCAACCAGCTGACCCGCGACCACTGGGAGGAGGTCGAGGGCTGGTTGGCGCTCGGCGCCACGGGTCGCCAGGCCACGGCGACCATCGCGCGCGAGTCGATCCACCACGCCCTCATCCCGACCACGGACCAGACCCGCACCACCGGCCTGGTGACCCTGCCGGGCGCGTTCGTCGGCGCGATCTTCGGCGGGGTCTCACCGCTGGAGGCCGGGCGCTTCCAGCTCGTGGTGCTGAGCGCGGTGATGGCCGCGGGCTCCATCGCCGCCGTCCTGCTGGCCCACTGGCTGGCACCGGCCGCCACCCGACCCGACCCTCTCGGCTGACCGGTGCGAGGATCGGAGCAGACCCCACTCGGGCAGATGACAGGAGGGCACATGAACGGTGTCGACGTCCTCGCGGACGGTTTCGGGAGGGTGGGCGCGGCGCTCCGCCGCTGCCTCGACGGGCTCGACCGCACCGACCTGACGTACCGCCTCGACCCGCAGGCGAACACCATCGCGTGGCTCGCCTGGCACCTCGCCCGGGAGGAGGACGCACAGATCGCCCCCCTGGCCGGCACCGAGCAGGTCTGGACGGCCCAGGGCTGGGCGGACCGCTTCGCCCTCCCGCTGGAGCGCTCCGACATGGGCTACGGCCACACGGCGGACCAGGTCGCACTGGTGGTCGCCGAGGCCGATCTGCTCCTCGGCTACCAGGCGGCGACGGCGACCGCGACCGCCGCGTATCTGGCGCAGCTCGCGCCGGAGGACCTGGACGAGGTGGTCGACCGGCGCTGGGACCCGCCGGTCACCCGCGGGGTCCGGCTGATGAGCGTGCTGGCGGACTCCCTGCAGCACCTGGGCCAGGCCGAGCTGGTCCGCGGCGTCATCGACCGCGGACGCTGAACCGGTCCCTACTCGATCGCCGATCCGCCGACCGCCGCATCGACAGTGTCGCCGTCCGTCCGCGCCTTGTGGCGGTAGAGCGCGTCGTCGGCGCGCTTGAGCACGCTCAGCACGGTGTCGTCGGCGCGCACCTGCGTCACCCCGAACGACCAGGCGTGCGCCGAGCGCTCACGCACCCGGGTCAGCCAGCGCGCCGCCGACCGCCCGTCCTGGTCGGCGAACAGCACCACGAACTCGTCGCCCCCGAGCCTGGCGACGATGTCCTCGGCGTCGAGCGCGTCCCGCAGCACGCGCACCACATCGATCAGTGCCCGGTCGCCCGCCGCGTGCCCGCCGGTGTCGTTGAGCTCCTTGAGCCCGTCGAGGTCGAGCACCGCCAGGCTGACCCGCGCCCCGGAGCACGCGGCCCGGATGGCGCTGCCCACCGTGCGGTCGAGCACGGCGCGGCTGTAGGCGCCCGTGAGCGCATCGGTGGTGGCCTGGTCGTGCACCTGGGCGTACACCCGGCCGATGAGCAGCTGGCCGAGCCCCACCAGCGCGACCGAGGCGATCATCTGCGGGACGTCCAGACCGGCAGGGCTGAGCACCACGGCGACCACGGCGAGCGCCGTCGAGTACCAGGCGAGCCACCGCCACCGACGCATCGGCAGCAGGAGCGCACCGAGCTGCCCCCCGAGCATGAGCGGCAGGGCGAGCGTGGCGGCCGCGGCCGGATCGGGTGTGACGGCCAGCAGCAGCGCGACGGCCGCCAGCACCAGCCCCAGGCTCACGACCAGCACCCGACGGTGCTGGCGCAGCACCCAGGTGACCAGCGCGAGGAGCCCGATCCCGATCCCCGTCACGCCCCAGGTCGTCGAGACCGCCGGGACGCCCGCACGCGGGACGAGGGCGCCGAGCACGGCGAGCGCACCGCCCGCGGCCTCGGCCAGCACCAGGTAGCGCACCCTCGCACTGGGAACCGTCGCGAGCCGCACCGGTCGATCCTGGCGCACCCGCCACCGTCAGGAGTGCAATTGCGGGGCAGGTCACCGATGCGGTGCGCCCGCAGCGGGTGAAGTCCCGCGGACGACCTGCCCCGGACGTGCGGCAGGTCACGTCGACGACCGCCGCCGCGGGCCCGGTCCGGCGCCGGCCGTACGGGAGACTGGCGCCCATGACCGCGCCCTCCCACCCAGGCCCCCGACCAGGCCGCTCAGAACTGGTACGTCGCCTCGTCGTCCCCCTGGCCGCCATGACGATCGCGTTCGGGGCCGGCTGGAGCCTGGGCGCGGGACGTGGTGAGACCACCGACTGGCAGGTCGCCACCGTGTCCGCCGAGGGTGACGGCGCGACGGCCGCCGTCGGTGGTGCCACCCTCCCGATCGGCCCGTCCGTGCCGATGTGGATCGACGCCGACGGTGCGACGCGCACGGCCGGGCGGCCCACCTGCCTGGACGCCCTGGCCAGTGCGCCGGGGTCCTTCCGGGTGGTCGTGGATCACCTCACGGTCGACGGCAAGCAGGTCGACGCGGTCGTGGCGATCGACTGCCGTGTGGCGCACTGAATCTGCTCTCGACAGGCCGACCACCATAGCCCTAGGCTGCTCGTCGTAGTCGCAGTGCTGTAGTTGTCACACCACGCTCGCAATGGGTGAAGCTCGTAACAAGAAGCTCGTCTTCGACGAACTCGTTCCAAGCGAAGCTCGGTCTCGGGCGGACGACGACCACCGTGATTCACCGGTCCCGGGTCGTCGGGGTCGACCAACACCCGCAAGGAGACAGAGCAATGGCAGCAGGCACCGTGAAGTGGTTCAACGCCGAGAAGGGCTTCGGCTTCATCGCCCCCGAGGATGGCGGCGCTGATGTGTTCGTCCACTACTCGGCCATCACCTCGAGCGGTTACCGCACGCTCGAGGAGAACCAGAAGGTCACGTTCGACGTCCAGCAGGGCCCCAAGGGTCCGCAGGCCTCGAACGTCGTTCCCGCCTGAGGAACTTCTGAGCACTGAACGGCGGCGCTCCCCACGGGGGCGCCGCCGTTCGCATGCCACCGACCGATGGCTATCCACCGGAAGGTCGGCCCCTGGTCATCCCTGGGACTGACGCGAGGCCCGCAAGCCCGTCGCCTAGACTCTGCGAGTGATCTTCAAGGGGGTGAACGACGGGCGGCCCTACCCGGACCACGGCGTCGAGACCATCAAGCAGTGGGCCGATGTCGCCCCACGCCTGGTGCGCCTTGACGAGCTCGTCACCACCAAGCGGACCCTCGACCTGGAGGCACTGCTCGCCGATGACTCCACGTTCTACGGCGACCTGTTTGCCCACGTCGTGCAGTACCAGGGGGTGCTCTACCTCGAGGACGGGCTGCACCGGGCCGTACGCGCCGCACTCCAGGGTCGCCGGGTCCTGCACGCGCGGGTGCTGACCCCATGAGCGGGGTCGACCGGGAGCGGGCCCAGCGTCGGCGCGCGATGCACGAGCGCCAGACCGTCGTGTTCGGCGTGATCCTGGCGGTCATGGCCGTCGCGGGTGTGCTCGGCGCCGCCGTCTTCACCGGCACCACGAAGCTCCCGCTGTTCAGCCGCGGGTTCTCGAGCCCGACACCGCAGTCCACGGCCGTCGCGTTGCCCTGCCTGCCCGATGGGACACTCCCGGTCGCCGCCAGCCAGATCACCGTCAACGTGTTCAACGGGGCCGGTCGCAGCGGGCTCGCCGGACA
>JAHIJU010000363.1 GCA_018898235.1 Actinomycetota bacterium
CCACCACCGGCCCCACACCGCCATCGGCAAGGTCCCACCCATCACCAGATTGACCAACCTGCCTGGGCAGTACATCTAGCCCCATGTCGCGATCCAAGGCGTCGGTCACATCGGCTCGCCAGTGTCGGATCACTCCGTCGAAGTCGAAGAGGACCACCGAGGGGCGACCGGGGGCGTCTCCAGTGCGAGTCCTCACGTGCCTCCGACCGTTGAGGTCCGCTGCATGGGTGGGTTCCGGCGTTGGGCCCAGCCTACGGTTCGCCACCAGGCGGTCGACGCTGCCCCGCAGGGTTCGAGTCTGGCAACAGGCCCCGCGGCCGGCTGGACCCATCGCCCGCAGGCGATCGTCGTCTAAGGATCGACGGCCCGGGGTGACGGCAGCTCGGCCAGCGACGTCGACCTGCTCGTCGTCCGACCCACCGGCGTCGACGAGGACGACCGCGACTGGCAGCAGGGCGTCACCGCCCTCGTCCTTGCCGTGCCCCGCTGGACCGGCAACGACTGCGAGATCCTCGACCGCTCGCCCGCGCAGCTTCTCGCCATGGCGAACGCCGGCGAGCGCCTCCTCGCGGAAATCCGCCGCGACGGCCGCGCGGTGGTCGGCTCGCTCGCCGTCGTCCCGGCCCCGAGGGAGGCCTAGCGTGGGCGCTCGCAAGGAAGCACGCGCCCACCTGGCCACGGCCCGCGAGTTCCTCGACGCGGCCACGCTCGAGCTGGAGGTCGACCTCCTCACCGCCGCCGCGTCGTCAGGACGACACCTCCCGGCACGTCGGGTCGCACGAGCGGTGAGCCGGGACCCTCAGAGTGGCTCGGTCACGTAGCCCTCGGTCCACTGGACCTTGTCGACCTCCTGCGGGCTGACCAGGAAGCAGTCCGGTTCGTCACGGAAGCCCAGCAGCGGCCTGGCGCTCTCGACGCATTCGTCGGCACGCTCCTGCGAGGAGAACACCCCGAGCAGCTCGACGTCGTCACCGTCCTGCTCGTCCCACACCAGGTCGCCGCCCTCACCCCGATGCTCGGTCGGCCGCCCGTCCAGAAAGGCCGCGTGGTGGATGTGATGGACGAGGTAGACCTCCATGTCCACACGGTGCCATGGCGGGTACCGGTTCGACACGCGCGTCAGCGGCGCCGGAGCCCCCTGAGCCACCGAGGTCTCAGGGCACCGGGCGTGGACGCGACCAGCCCAGGGCCCTGCACCTCGTCGGGCACCGTGATGCCCGCGTGGAACGCCAGCGCGCGTCGCTGGTCCCGACCGAGCCCCGCTCCGGGGATCAAGGCCGCGATCCGCGATCGCTGGGCCACCGTGAGCTCCTGCCACGTGGTGGCCGCGTCGACCTGCAGCCAGGTCCTGATGCCGGCCTGGCCCTCCGCCGCCAACCGCGGCGCCGGGTCCCCGGCCGCGCGCAGGTCCGCCTCGACGCGATGCCAGCCGCCGCAGGCACGTGCCAGACGCCAGGCCGAGCGCCGGCTCGACACCTGACCCGACGCCCACGCCGTCTGGGCCGTCGAGGGCGGTGCGCCGAGGCGGGCGAGCCCACGAGCGGCGGACGCACCGACGCGAGAGCTCGGGTCGAGCATCATCGGTGTCAGCAGGTCGAGGGCCCGGCCTCGGGTCGCACGGGCTCCGACGGCGACGACGGCCGCAGCGCGAACCCGCGCACTGGGGTGCCGGAGTCGGCCGATTGCAGCGTCGAGGTCCGCCTCGTCCCCCATGAGGGCCAGCCACTCAAGGCATGCGGCGACCACGCGCGCGGACGAGTCCTCCTCGACGAGCCGTCCGCGGTAGAACGCAGCCAGGTCGAGGTGCCGCTCCCCGGCGCGCCGGCGCGCAAGGTCACGGACCCGTGGCGCGTGGTCGACCAGCAGACCGGCCAACGTGCCGTCGGCGAGGTCGATCTGACGCACCCGCGCCAGGGCGACGAGACGTGCCTCGACGGATCGGGCGGCGAGCAGGGCGACCACCGGTCCCGGGTCGTGTCCCCGGGTGACCCACTCGGCGCACACGGAGCGAATCCACTGGTCAGGATCGCTCTGCGCGGCGGCGACCAGTCGCTCGGGGGTGAGCAGGTCCCGGTCGTGGCCGAGCACCAACGCCCACCGACGCACTCGCGGTCGACCGCTGTCCATCAGCCGGTCCACGAGGACGTCGGCGGGAACTGCGTCGACGAGCGCCACCTGCACGACGTCGAGCGCGTGGCGCGCGTGCTGCCCGTCCGCCCCCGCGAGAAGGACGTCCAGAACCGCCTCGGCCGTCTCGACATCCGCCAGCGGCCGGAGCACCTCCCGTGCGAGCGCCCGGACCTGCGGGACGTGGTCGAGCAGCCGCACCGCCAGCGCGGGTACGGCGATGGCGCGCGGGGCGGTGGCCAGGAGCCGCACCGCCCGTTCGCGGAACCGTCCGTCGACGTGGAGGCTCGTGACGGCCGCGACGAACCCCGACGGCTCGCTCGCCGTGGGCCCGAGCCAGCGTCGCACCCCGCTCACCGGCGCCCCGTCGACCTGGTTTGACTCCCGGGCCGCGTGATCGACGGCGAGCCATGACCGACCGTCGAGGAGCTCCAGGCTCGCCGAGCCGGTGGCCCACGCAGCGGCATCCTCCACGGAAGCGGCGTCGGCGAGCCGTCGCGCGAGCGCCCGAGCCTCCGACTGGTTGGTCACCGGCCCCCCTCCCGTCCCGCCCGGCAGATGCGGCCCCGCGTGGACCCGAGAGCGACGCCGCACCGTTCCCGCGACGCCGGTCCCCGCAGCAGCGTCACGTCTCGCCGCGCTGTTGGCAAGCAGCTCGGGACCGGGCGCGTGCGCCAGCGGACCGCCTTCGAACCGTCTCGATGACGGCCGCGACGCTCGTCGTCGTACGCGGCCTGATCACACACCCGCCCCCTCACAGCGTCCCGGTGAGCCTCTGCAGCCCGAGGCTCGCGAGCGAGACGACGATCCACAGCAGTGCGCCGAGGAGCAGCGGGCGGTGGCCGGCACGACGTAGACCCGCCAGGTCGGTGGACAGGCCGATGGCCGACAGCGCCACCGTGATGAGGAACACCGAGACCTGGCTGAGCGCGGGGTGCACGGCCGCCGGGATGAGGCCGGCGGTGTTCGCCGCGGCCACGATCAGGAACCCGATGAGGAACTTCGGGACGAGTCGCCAGATGTTGACCTTCGGCGGCTCGATCGCCGCCAGGTCACCTGGGACGAGGATGTCCGCGGCGAGGCGCCGGTCGCGGCGGGCGGTCATCGCGGCCAGGGCGAGGACGATCGGGATGATCAGCAGGGTCCGGGTGAGCTTGACGACGACCGCGAAGTTCGCCGCCTCCGGGCCGTACGTGGTGGCGGTGGCCACGACCGACGACATGTCGTTGACGGCTGTCCCGGCGAACAGCCCGAAGGCGTGCTGGCTCATGCCGAGCAGGTGCCCGATGACGGGGAAGGCGAGGACGGCCGAGACGTTGAACAGGAAGATCGTCGAGATCGCGTAGGTGACCTCGGCCCCGACGGCGCCGATCACGGGCGTGACCGCGGCGATGGCCGACGCCCCGCAGATCCCGGTGCCGACGCCGATCAGCGTGCGCAGGTTGCCGACGACGCCCAGCCACCGACCGAGCAGGTACGCGGCGCCGAGCGCGACGGCGAGCGTCCCGAGCATCACCGGCAGCGACCCCACGCCGACCCGCACGATCTGCATGAGGGACAGCTGCGACCCGAGCACGACGACCGAGGTCTGCAGCACGGCCTTGCTGGAGAAGGTGATCCCGGGGCGCAGCCGGGCACCCGGGTTGATCGCGGTGGCGAGCACGACCCCGAGGACGATGCCGGTGACCGGGCCACCGACGAGCGGGAACCGCCGCCCCACGACGGTCGCGACCACGGCGATGGCGACGGCCAGCCCGAGACCGGGCAGCAGCGCCGTCACGTGGGCCCAGCGGTCCGACGCGCCCACCCGCCCGACCGGTGCGGCGGGCGGCTGTTCCTGGGTCCGGGGATCGGCGCTCACGACGCACGACTCTCGTCCGGCAGACATCGGACGACTAGCCCTCAAACGCCGATAGAGTCATAGCCTCCGGCTATACCTATACCGCGGCACGATAGGTGCGCCCGACCCCGAGCCCGACCCGCAGGAAGGAGCGCCGCCCATGTCCACCCACCGGCCGGACCTCGACCTCGACGCGCTGCGGGTGCTCACCCTCGTGGCCGACCTCGGCAGCATCTCCGCCGCGGCCCGCGCCGAGCAGATCAGCCAGCCGTCGGCGAGCAAGCGCATCCAGGGCCTGGAACGCCAGCTCGGGCTCGAGCTGCTCGACCGGCGCACCCGCGGCGCGACGCTCACCGACCACGGCCGGCTGGTCACCGGCTGGTGCCGAGCCGTGCTCGACGCCACCGACACCCTGGTCACCGGCAGCCGGGCGCTGTCGGCCCGCGACCTCGCGCAGCTGAGCATCGGCGCCAGCCAGACCATCGCCGAGTACCTGGCCCCGTCCTGGCTCGGCGAGTTCCACCGGCGCGGCGGCGAACCTCCCGTGCACCTGCGGGTGGCCAACTCCAAGGGCGTGATCGGCGCGCTGCGGTCCCACGAGATCGAGCTCGGCTTCGTCGAGACGCCGACCATCCCCAGCGACCTGCTCAGCCGGCAGGTGGCCGGCGACCGCCTCGTGCTCGTCGTGTCCCCCGACCACCGGCTCGCCCGCCGCCGCACCCCGGTCACCCGCGACGAGCTCGCCGCGATGCCGCTGGCCACCCGGGAGGACGGCTCCGGCACCCGGGACACGCTCGAGGTGGCGGTCGGGCAGCCCATGGTGCCGCCCGCCGTCGAGCTCGACTCCAACGCCGCCGTCAAGGTGCTGGTCAGCTCGGGCGCCTACCCCGCGGTCCTCAGCGAGCTCGCGGTGGCCGGTGAGCTGCGCGACGGCCGGCTCGTCGAGGTCCCGCTCGGCGACCTTGACCTGAGCCGGTCGCTCGACGCGGTGTGGCGACGCGGCACCCGGCTGCGGGCGGCCGCCCAGCACTTCCTGGCCACGGCGCGGCCGGGCGCGGCACCGACCCGGCCACGGTGACCGCCCGCCGGC
>JAHIJU010000364.1 GCA_018898235.1 Actinomycetota bacterium
CGAGCTCGCCCGCCAGCGCAGCACGCTGGAGATGATCGCCTCGGAGAACTTCGTGCCGCGGGCGGTGCTGCAGGCGCAGGGTTCGGTGCTCACCAACAAGTACGCCGAGGGCTACCCGGGCCGCCGCTACTACGGCGGCTGCGAAGAGGTCGACGTCGCCGAGACGATCGCCATCGAACGCGCGAAGTCGCTGTTCGGCGCCCAGTTCGCCAACGTCCAGCCGCACTCGGGTGCCACCGCGAACGCGGCCGTGCTGCACGCGCTCGCCCGGCCCGGTGACACCATCCTCGGCCTGGCGCTCGACCAGGGCGGGCACCTCACGCACGGCATGAAGATCAACTTCTCCGGTCGGCTCTACAACGTCGCGGCCTACGGCGTCGACGAGGCCACCTCGCTCGTCCACATGGACGAGGTGCGGCGGCTGGCGCTGGAGCACCGGCCGAAGGTGCTCATCGCCGGTTGGTCGGCCTACCCCCGGCAGCTCGACTTCGCGCGGTTCCGCGAGATCGCCGACGAGGTCGGCGCCTACCTGTGGGTCGACATGGCGCACTTCGCCGGTCTGGTCGCGGCCGGGCTGCACCCGTCGCCCGTGCCGCACGCGCACGTCGTGTCGTCCACCGTGCACAAGACCATCGGCGGCCCCCGCTCCGGCTTCATCCTGACCAACGACGCCGACATCGCCAAGAAGATCAACTCCGCGGTGTTCCCGGGCCAGCAGGGTGGCCCGCTCATGCACGTCATCGCCGCCAAGGCCGTCGCGTTCAAGATCGCCGCCACCCCGCAGTTCCGGGACCGCCAGGAGCGCACGGTGCGCGGTGCGGCCATCCTCGCCGACCGGCTCACCGCACCGGATGTCGCGGCGGCCGGGATCTCCGTCCGGTCGGGCGGGACCGAC
The DNA here is from genome assembly GCA_018898235.1 of Actinomycetota bacterium. Lineage (GTDB taxonomy): Bacteria > Actinomycetota > Actinomycetes > Actinomycetales > Cellulomonadaceae > Cellulomonas. The sequence continues at coordinate 896 of JAHIJU010000364.1, forward strand.
GTCCACCTCGTGCTCGTCGATCTGCGGCATGCCTCGATCGACGGCAAGCAGGCCGAGGACCTGCTCCACGAGTGCGGGATCACCGTCAACCGCAACGCCGTGCCGAACGACCCGCGCCCGCCGATGGTCACCTCGGGCCTGCGGATCGGGACGCCCGCGCTGGCGACGCGCGGCTTCGGTGACGCCGAGTTCACCGAGGTGGCGGACGTCATCGCCACCGCGCTGATCGAGGGCACCGACACCGATGTGGCCGCCCTGCGGGCCCGGACGGCGACGTTGGCCGACCGCTTCCCGCTCTACGCCGACCTGGTGCAGTACTGATGACGGCCCGGCTCCTCGACGGCAAGGCGACCGCGGCGGCGATCAAGTCGGAGCTGGCGGTGCGGGTCGCGGCGCTAGCGGCCCGTGGGGTGCACCCGGGTCTGGGCACGCTGCTGGTCGGTGACGATCCCGGCTCCCAGGCCTACGTCGCGGGCAAGCACCGGGACTGCGCGCAGGTCGGTCTGGCCTCCCTGCGCGAGGACCTGCCGGGCGATGCCACCCCGGCGCAGGTCGAGGCGGCGATCCGGCGGCTGAACGACGACCCGGCCTGCACCGGGTTCATCGTGCAGCTGCCGCTGCCGGCCGGGGTCGACACGCAGGCGATGCTGGAGCTCGTCGACCCGGACAAGGATGCGGACGGGCTGCACCCGACCAACCTCGGGCGGCTCGTGCTACGGGTGAACGAACCGGTCACCTCGCCGCTGCCGTGCACGCCGCGGGGGATCCTCGAGCTGCTCGCGCGGCACGAGGTGTCGCTGCGCGGCAAGCACGTCGTCGTCATCGGCCGTGGTGTGACGGTGGGACGGTCGATCGGGCTGCTGCTCACCCGGCGGGAGGTCAACGCGACCGTCACGCTCACCCACACCGGGACGCGGGACCTGGCGGCGATCACCCGGTCCGCCGAGGTCATCGTCGCCGCGGCCGGGGTGCCCGGTCTGGTCACGGCCGACATGGTGGCGCCCGGTGCGGTGGTGGTCGACGTCGGGGTCTCCCGGGTGGTGGATGCGGCGACCGGGCGCTCGCGCGTGGCCGGCGACGTGCACGCGGACGTACGTGAGGTCGCGGCGTGGGTGTCGCCGAACCCCGGCGGTGTGGGTCCGATGACCCGTGCGATGCTGCTGGCCAACGTCGTCGAGATCGGCGAACGCGCGGTTCTGCGCCCGGCCTAGGTGCTAGCACCCTGGCGGGTCGGCTCCGGGCCGCTCGCGCCCCCGACCGGGCTCATCCCACGTCTGTGCACGCCGATGGGACGGTGAAAACCGGCGGAGCGAGACGGAGGTGGCTGTGCCCACGTGGCTGCCACTGGTCCCGGCCGTCGGCGCAGTGGTCGCGCTCGCGGCCGCCGCCTGGGTGCTGCACCCCCGCCGGCGGACCGCCACCTCCTGGCCCGCCGCGCTCATCTTCGTCTCATCGGCCTGGTGGTGCCTGGTCGCCATGCTGGAGTGGGCCACGGGCGACTCCGCCGAGCGCCGCGCGCTGGAGATCGTCCACGTCCCCGCCACCGGGACGCTGGTCTTCGGGATCCTCTGGTACACGGTGCTCTTCGTGGGTGGGCGCTGGACCCGGCGCAAGGCCCTGTGGCTCGCCGTCGAACCGACGATCCTGCTGGTGCTGACCCTGACGAGCGGCTGGCAGCAGTGGCTGATCGGACCGGGTGGGGCCCGCGACGAGCCGGTGTTCTGGGCGCACGTCGTCTACTGCCACGTCGCGCTCGCGATCTGTGTCGGGCTGCTCATGGCCACGTCGAGCGACGCGATCGGGCAGCGCTGGCCGATGATGGTGGCCGCGGCGGCGCTCGTGGTGCCGATGGCGCTCAACCTCACGGTCATGGTGGGCGTCGCGCGGCACCTGCGCTCGCTGCCGGACGCGACCCCCGTCGTCCTCGTCCTGACGACGCTGGTCTGGGTGTGGGCCGAACGGGGGACCCGAGGACTCGCCTCCCGGCGGGCCATCACCGTGCACCAGGTCGTCGAGGCGATCGGGGACGGGATCGTCGTGCTCGACGCGCGTGGCGTGGTGATCGTCGCCAACTCGGCCGCGGTCGAGCTCGCCGGCCGGCACGGTGTGACCGGACCGCTGCTCGGCTGCTCCTGGCGAGAGGTCCTGGGGGACGTCGATCTCCCGGACACCCGGCGAGGGGGGCTGGTGCGCTCGGGCGACCGCGTGATCGACCTGCGGGTCACGCACCTGGGTACCGACGGGTACCAGACCGGTGACGTCGTCGTGCTGCGGGACGTCACAGAGTCCGAGGCAGCGCGCCACGAGCTCGCCGAGCAGGCCGTCTCCGATGCGCTCACCGGGCTGCGCAACCGCCGGTTCTACGTCGAACGCGGGCAGCAGCTCATCGACCAGGCACGTGAGGAGGGCCTGTCGGTGGTGGCGGCGATGGTCGACATCGACCACTTCAAGGTCGTCAACGACACCTTCGGCCACCCCGCGGGTGACCGGGTGCTCGCCCGGGTGGCGGCGCAGGTGCAGCGCCGGGCGCGGCTGCGCGACGCCCAGGTGCGGTTCGGCGGCGAGGAGTTCCTGCTGCTCATGGTCGGTGAGACGTTCGACGGTGCGCTGCTGCGGATGGAGGACCTGCGGCGGGCCTGCGCGGGCATCCGGGTGCCGACACGGGGCACCGAGATCTCCGTGACCGTGAGCATCGGGGTGTGCGCCCTGACCGAGGACCTGGACGCCGAGGGCCTGCTGCACGGCGCCGACGTCGCGCTCTACCGGGCCAAGGACGAGGGACGCAACCGGGTCTGCACGATCTGAGCCTCGACGGGCGGACCGTCGCCGCCCGGGGTGTCATGGTGGAGTCCAGGATCGGCACCCAGGAGGCCACCATGCCCACCGTCCGTACTCACCTGTGGATGAACGACCAGGCGCTCGACGCCGCCCGGTTCTGGGAGCAGACGGTCCCGGCCACCCGGGTGACCTCCGTGACCAGAGCACCGTCGGGGACGCCGGGGGTCGGCGAGGGCGCCGTGTTCGTGGTCGAGGTCCAGGTGGGCGACGTCCCGGTGACCCTGCTCAACGGCGGTCCCATGTTCGCGCTGGACGAGGCGTTCTCGTTCGTCCTGGAGGTCGAGACGCAGGCGGAGATCGACCACTTCTGGGACGTGCTCGCAGCGGACGGTGGGCAGACCAGCCAGTGCGGCTGGCTCAAGGACCGTTTCGGCGTGTCGTGGCAGGTCGTCCCGACGGGGATGGCCGAGGTCATGGCGGGTGAGCCGGCGGCCGTCGGGCGGGCGATGGCCGCCATGCTCCAGATGACCAAGATCGACCTGGCAGCGCTGCGGGCGGCCGCCGCCGGCTGACGCGCGTGTGGGTGGCGTCGGCCAGGATGGGGGCGTGAGCAGCACAGCGACCATCGCGACCGTCAACGTCAACGGTGTCCGGGCGGCCTTCCGCCGGGGCATGGGCCAGTGGCTCGAACGGTGCGCACCGGATGTGCTGCTGCTCCAGGAGGTCCGGGCCGATGACGGCTCGCTCGCCGCGCTGCTGCCCGGCTGGGACCTGGCGCACGAGGCCGGGGCTGCCGCGGGGCGGGCCGGGGTCGCGATCGCGTCGAGGTACCCGATGCGGGCCGTGCGGATCGGGCTCGGCACCGAGGTGGCCGGCGACCAGGGCCGCTGGGTCGAGGCCGATCTCGACCTGCCGGACGGCCCGCTCACCGTGGTCTCGGTGTACCTGTACTCGGCGACCGTCGACCACCCGTCGCTGGACGCCAAGTACGCCTTCTGCGAGCACGTGACGAAGCGGCTGGCCGAGCTGGGCGGCACCCCGGCCGTGGTGGGTGGCGACCTGAACATCGCCCACCGCGAGGTGGACATCAAGAACTGGAAGGGCAACCTCGGCAAGGCGGGATTCCTGCCGGACGAGCGGGCCTACCTGGACCGGTGGTTCGACGAGCTCGGCTGGACCGATGTGGGGCGCGCGCTCGGCGGCCCGGGACCGGGGCCCTACACCTGGTGGTCGTGGCGCGGGCAGGCCTTCGACAACGACGCCGGCTGGCGCATCGACTACCAGCTCACCAGCCCGGCGCTCGCGGGGGCGGCGGTGGCCGCACGGGTGGATCGGGCGGAGAGCTACGCGGCGCGGTTCAGCGACCACGCACCGCTCGTCGTCACCTACGACCGGAGCCCACGGCCCTGACCCCCGGAGGTCCGGGCCGGCGGGTCGGGCGGCAGCCAGTCGGCGAGCTCGGTCGACGTCGGACCGGTCGCCGGGCCGTGGCGGGTCACGGACCAGGCCGCCGCGCGGTTCGCCCGTCGGGCCGCGGCCAGCGGGTCTGATCCGTTCGCCAGGCCGTCGGCGAAGGCCGCGGTGTGCGTGTCGCCGGCGCCGGTCAGATCGACGGCCTCGACCTCGGGGGAGGGGACCTCCTGGACGGACGGACCGGCGAGCAGGCACCCGGCCGCACCGCGGCGCACCAGGGCGTGGCCCCGGGCGCGC
>JAHIJU010000365.1 GCA_018898235.1 Actinomycetota bacterium
CCCAGGGTCCCGGTGCCGTAGTTGAGGTAGACGGCCTCGTTGGTGTACTGGTCGATGACCTTCTTCAGGCGCTCGGCGATCTCGGTGAAGGCGGTCTCCCAGGAGATCCGCTCGAACTTGCCCTCGCCGCGGGCACCCGTGCGCCGCATCGGGTACCTCAGGCGGTCGGGGTTGTAGATGCGGTGCCTGATGGACCGACCGCGCACGCACGCCCGGATCTGCTGAGTGCCCAGCTGGTCGTCGCCGGTGGGCTCGGGGTCGACCCGGATGATCTGGCCGTCGGAGACAACGAGGTTGAGCGGGCAACGCGATCCGCAGTTCACCGTGCAGGCGCTCCACACGGTCTTCAGCCCTGAACCGGTCTCGGTCAGCTGGGCTGCCGCGGCCGGCTGCACGTCGAGCAGACCGCAGTGGCCCGCCGCTCCGAGAGCTGCGGCCGAGCCGCCTGCGATCGAGCTCCACTGCAGAAACCTGCGACGGGTCGTTCCCGTCTCAAGCACGGAGCTCAGTCCTTGCGTGAGATCTACCACGGTTGTTCCTCCTCCGCGCCGACGGGTCTCGCTGATCCGCGAGGTGCCCCCTGGTCAGAGGTCAGTCTGGTGTTACCTTTCGCGCGTAACCCATGCCATTGGTCCTACCTTTCACCCAGGTCGCCTGCCCCGACCCGTCGACCGGAGGCCGGGCGGCTCACTCCCCCGGTTCCGGGTCGACGATCGGCGCCTCGCCGCCCGGGTACGCGACCACCTCGGTCGCCTTCGCGCTGAGCCAGACCTCCACGCCCTCGTGGATGGCGAGCTCGGCGAGCGCCGACGCGGTGATGTCGACGGCCGCGTCGAACGGGCCGGACACCTCCACCCGTACCCGGTCGGCGAGCTGCTCCATCCCGACCACCCGCCCACGCCAGCGGTTGCGTGCCGAACCGTCGGGTTCGCGCGTGTGCAGCGTGATCGACGCGGGCCGCAGCGCCACCTGCACCCGCTCCCCCCGGCGCAAGCGGCCCGGGGGATCGTCGGGGTCGACATCGTGCGCACCGGCGACCGCGACGAGCTCGCCCCCGTCGTCCAGCCGGATCCGCCCGGTCGCCGGGTCCACGACGGTCCCGGCGTAGAGGTTGACGCCGACCAGCCGGGCGACGTACTCGGTCGCCGGATGACGGGCCACGGCGCTCGGCGTGCCCGTCTGGACCACGTGCCCGTTCTCGATCACCAGGATCCGGTCGGCGAGGACCATCGCCTCCAGCGGGTCATGGACGACCAGCAGCGTCGGACCACCGAAGTCGGCGAGGTGGCGGCGCAGCAGCCCCCGCACCTCGATCCGGGTCCGGGCGTCCAGCGCCGCCAACGGCTCGTCCAGCAGCAGCACCTCGGGATCGCTGGCCAGCGCCCGGGCGAGCGCGACGCGCTGCGCCTGCCCTCCCGACAGCTGCGCCGGTCGCCGCGACGCGAGCTCGGTCAGATCCAGCCGCTCGAGCACGGCGGCCGCACCGCCGCGGGACGCCCTCCTGCTCATCCCCCGCGACCGGGCGCCGAACGCGACGTTGTCCAGCACCGACAGGTGCGGGAACAGGCGGTAGTCCTGGAACACGTACCCGGCCCGCCGCTCGGGCGCCGGGACGAACACGCGGCCGTCCGGGTCGTCCCACACCGAACCGCCGCACGCGACCGACCCCTCCGCCACGGCCAGCAGACCCGCGACCACGCGCAGCAGGGTCGACTTGCCCGCGCCGTTGGGGCCGAGCACGGCCAGGATCTCGCCCGGCTGCACCTGCAGCGCGACGTCGAGGTGGAAGCTGCCACGCCACACGCCGACCTCGGCCCGGAGCCCGGCGCTCACCACCCACCACCGGCCTTCCACCAGCGCTCGCGCATGGCCACCAGGACCGTGACCGACACCGCCAGCAGCACCAGGCTGAGCGCGACCGCAGCATCGGGTGAGGTCTGGAAGGCCTGGTAGACGGCCAGCGGCATGGTCTGGGTCACCCCGGGACGATTGCCCGCGAAGGTGATGGTCGCCCCGAACTCACCCAGGGCCCGTGCCCAGCAGAGCACGGCGCCCGCGATCAGGCTGGGCCCGACCAGGGGCAGTGTGACGCGGCGGAACACCGCCATCGGGCGGGCGCCCAAGGTCGCCGCGGCCTCCTCGAGACCCGCGTCGGCGCCGCGCAGCGCACCCTCGACCGAGACCACCAGGAACGGCATCGCGACGAAGGTCTGCGCGACCACCACGCCCGCCGTCGTGAACGGCAGGCTCACCCCGAACCACTGGTCCAGGTACTGCCCGAGCACGCCGTGGCGACCGAAGGCCATCAGCAGACCCAGGCCGCCGACCACGGGAGGCAGCACCAGGGGAAGCAGCACGAGAGCGCGCAGCAGCCGCGCGAGCGGACCGGACGACCGCGCGAGCACCCACGCCAGCGGCACGCCCAACGCCAGCGAGGCGACCGTCGCGGCCGATGCCGTGACCAACGAGATCCGCAGCGCGTCGAGCGCCGCACGCTGGGTCAGCAGATCGAGCACCTGCCCCCAGGGCGCGCGCACCAGCAACCCGATCAGCGGGAGCAGGAGGAACCCCACGCCCACCGCGGCCGCCGCGCCGACCACGCGCGGCACGGGCCTGGCCGTGACGGCCCGACGTCCGGTGCCGCCGTCCCCGCTCATCGTCGTCGCCTCGGTCAGGGGCGCGAGAACCCTGCCTTGGTCAGCACATCGACCCCGGCGTCCGAGAGCAGGTAGTCCACGAAGGCCTGAGCCGCTCGAGGGTTCGCCGACTGCGTGAGCACGGCGACCGGGTAGTCCGTCGAGGCGTTGACGTCGGCCGGGATCTCGATCCCCCGCACGGCGTCCCCCGCGGCCCGCACATCGGTCACGTAGACGAGGCCCGCATCGACCTCGCCGAGCTCGACCTTGGACAACGTCGATTTGACGTCGTTCTCCAGCGTGACCGGGACGACCGTGACCCCCGCCTTGGCCAGGACCTTCGCGGCAACCTTGCCGCAGGGCACCTCGGCCTGGCAGAGCGCGACCTTGACCTTGGGATCGGCGAGGTCGGCCAGCCCGGTCACACCGGCGGGGTTGGCGGGCGGCACGGCGATCTGCAGGGTGTTGCTCGCGAACGTCACCGGGGCATCCGCCGCCGCGGCACTGACGACCGTGTCCATGGTCGACGTCGAGGCGGAGGCGAACACGTCGGCCGGCGCTCCCCCGTCGACGATCTGGGTCGCGAGCGCCGAGCTGGCGCCGAAGCTCAGCACGACCTTCACGCCGGGGTGGGCCTCCTCGAAGGCTGCGCCCAGCTCGGTGAAGGTCTCGGTCAGCGATGCGGCCGCGAGCACCGTGACGGTTCCGGACACGTCGGACGAGGCGCTCGCGGCCACCCCGGTCGGTGCGG
>JAHIJU010000366.1 GCA_018898235.1 Actinomycetota bacterium
TCGAACGCACCGGTGGATGCACCGGACGGAACAGCGGCCCGGGCGATGGTGCCGTCCTCGAGTGCGACCTCGACCTCAACGGTCGGGTTGCCCCGGGAGTCCAGGATCTCGCGGGCGCCGACGGCCTCGATGGTGGCCATGCTTGCTCCTTCGACGTTTCGTGTGGGTAACGCCGCCAGCCTAACGAACCCGCAACCCGGCAGCGTCAGGACCTTTGCCGTTGTATGTTCCCGACATGGCCACGCACAGGGGGATTTGGGCTGTTGTTCCAGTTGTCGTGCTGCTCGCGAGCTGCACCGCGACCGACAGGGCCGACCCGGCCCCGGAGGCGACGACGTCGGTCTCGGCGACACCCACCGAGGAGGTCACCACCCCGACCCCGCCACAGACCCCCGCGGCATCACCTCAGTGGCCGCAGGCGCTCAGCGAGAGGGACGCCTGGTACGGCGCGACGCAGCCGACCTGGGCGGTCTACATCGCCGAATCGAAGACGGCCGACGACCACACGGATCTGACGACCAGACTCACGACGCTCGGCTACCCCGTCATCTGGACGCCCTTGGGGTTCCACACCTCCTCGACGGCTCTCTACGGCGACACCTCGAACCTTGGGTCCACCGACCGGCCGTGGACGCTGAACCTGTACTTCACCGACGAGGCCGCCGCCACAGCCTTCGTCACACTGTGGGACAGCCCCGTGATCGGGGTGGCGTCCGGGAGTCCTGCGGCCGACTTCGACTGACCGGCCCGGGCCTCACGCCTCCCGGGGTGGCTGGCGTACCTCGGCGGACCGGACGGCGGCCTCCCAGCGCCTCGTCGCCCGGCGCAGCGCACCCTCGGCGTCCGCACCGGGGTGCGCGTGCACGAGGGCGAGCAGCGCGCGACCGAGCTCGCCGTCCTGGTCCGCAGACTCAGCGCGCCGGCCGGACCGCCGCTCAGGACCCTGATCCTGGACGCTGGCGAGGTCGAGCCCGGCGCGGCGAGCACGCTCGGCGAGCTTCCCGGCCCGCGCGAGCGCCGGGAGCGAGGCAGGTACCCCGTCCAGGGCCGACGCACGCTCGGGCTTCTCGATGCGCTTGAGCCGGTCCCACTGGGCGTGCAGGTCACCGTCGACCGGGGCATCGGCGAACACGTGCGGGTGCCGGCTCACGAGCTTGGCGACCAGCGTGTCGGCCACATCGTCCAGGTCGAACGGTGCCTCGGGGTCCTCCTGCGCGATCCGGGCGTGGAACACCACCTGCAGCAGGACGTCGCCGAGCTCCTCGCGCAGTCCTACGCGGTCATCGGCGTCGACGGCCTCCGCCAGCTCGTGCGCCTCCTCGAGCAGGTACGGCACGAGCGTCGCATGGGTCTGGGCGCCGTCCCACGGGCAACCGCCGGGCGAACGCAGCCGGTCCATCACCTCGACCAGGCGGTCGAGCGCCGCAGTCACGACGCCGGGCTCACGACGCCGTCCCCGCGTCCGGAACTCACTGCGAAGGCGTCGGGGCGGCCGTCGGCGCAGCGGTGGCGACCTGCCAGGCCGGCGTGGTCGGGGCCGTGACGACGCTGGTCACCGACGTGACCTGCGGGTCGAAGGTGCCGAAGCGCGGGTTCACCGAGATCGACGCGGCCTTCAGCTCGGCCGCGATCTCCTTGGCGATCGCCGGGGCATCGGTCGACTGCGAGATCTTGTTCGCGGTCAGCTCGAACCGGGCGATGGCGATGGTCCCGGTCGAGTCGGGCGCGGCCGACTTCCCCTGGAAGGCGGCCGCGATCGCCGTCTTCGCATCGTCCGCCGAGACCGCCAGGTCGTGCTTCTCGGCGACCTTCACGTAGATGGGCTCGAGCACCAGCTCGTTGAGCACGGCGGACGCGGCGATCTCACCCGACAACGGCTTGAAGTCGGAGATCGTCGTGGCGACCTCCTGCGTGGTGATCTGCTGACCGTTCACCGTCGCCGCGACCCCCGGCTTCGCCGAGCACCCCGCGAGCGCACCGACCACGGCCGCGGTGCTCACCACGAGCGCCACCGACCTGCGCGCCCCTGGTCGAAGCGCTCCGGCCCGACGTCCACCCGACCGAACGATCACCGCTGACCTCCACACCTCGACACTGGCCGGGCACATCGTAGGCCCCCGACCTGGTGGCCCGGGCCGCTCAACCGTGCCGCGTGCCCACCGTCGCCGCGGCCGAGACATCACCCAGCAGGACCGCGTCGATGAGCTGGCGGGCCCAGCGCAGCACGTCACCACCGTGCAGCGGCTTGCCACCGATCCGCGCCGTCGTCGGGAACGGCACGAGCACCGTGCGGACCGCCGGTTTGAGCACGACACCGGGGTACAGCCGCTTGAGGCGCAGCTGTGCCGACTCGGCCAGCTCCACCGGCGCGAACCGCACGAAGCGGCCCTGCGCGGTGACGTCGGACAGCCCGGCCCGACGCGCGTGCAGGCGGAAGCCCGCCACCTCGAACAGGTTCTCGACGGGTTCCGGGACCGGACCGTACCGGTCGACCAGCCCGGCCCGCGCTGCGGCCAGACCGGCCTCGTCGGTGGCCGTGGCGATCGTCCGGTACGCCTCCAGGCGCAGCCGTTCGTGCGCGATGTAGTCGTGCGGCAGGTGCGCATCGACCGGCAGCTCGATCGTCACATCGGGCAGCTCGGTCGACTCCTCGCCGCGGAACTCCGCGACGGCCTCCCCCACCATCCGGATGTAGAGGTCGAAGCCGACGCCCTCGATGTGCCCCGACTGCTCGCCGCCGAGCAGGTTGCCCGCGCCGCGGATCTCCAGGTCCTTCATCGCCACGGCCATCCCCGCACCGAGGTCGGTGTTCGCCGCGATCGTCGCCAGCCGGTCGTGGGCCGTCTCGGTGAGCGGCACCTCGGGCGGGTACAGGAAGTACGCGTACGCCCGCTCCCGACCCCGGCCGACCCGGCCACGCAGCTGGTGCAGCTGGGACAGGCCCAACCGGTCCGCCCGCTCCAGGATGAGGGTGTTGGCGTTCGAGATGTCCAGCCCGGTCTCGATGATCGTCGTGCAGACGAGGACGTCGAACTGCTTCTCCCAGAAGTCGAGCATGACCTTCTCGAGCTGGCCCTCGCCCATCTTCCCGTGGGCCACCGCGATGCGCGCCTCCGGCACCAGCTGCTGAAGGCGCTCGGCGGCCCGGTGGATCGACTCGACCCGGTTGTGCACGTAGAACACCTGGCCCTCGCGCAGCAGCTCGCGGCGGATGGCGGCCGAGATCTGCTTCTCGTCGTACGCACCGACGAAGGTCAGCACCGGGTGCCGTTCCTCGGGCGGCGTGGCCAGCGTCGACATCTCGCGGATCCCGGTGACCGCCATCTCCAGGGTGCGCGGGATCGGGGTCGCGCTCATCGCGAGCACGTCGACGTTGGTGCGCAGCGCCTTGAGCGTCTCCTTGTGCTCGACGCCGAACCGCTGCTCCTCGTCGACCACGACGAGCCCCAGGTCCTTGAACCGGACGCTGCCCGTGAGCAGCCGGTGGGTACCGATCACCACATCGACGCTGCCGTCGGCCAGCCCGTCGAGCACAGCCTTCGACTCGGCGTCGCTCTGGAACCGGGACAACGCCTTCACGGTCACGGGGAACGGTGCGTACCGCTCGACGAAGGTGTCGTAGTGCTGCTGGACCAGCAACGTGGTCGGCACCAGGACAGCGACCTGCTTACCGTCCTGCACCGCCTTGAACGCCGCGCGGACCGCGATCTCCGTCTTGCCGTAGCCGACGTCGCCGCAGATCAGCCGGTCCATCGGGATCGGCTTGGCCATATCGGCCTTGACCTCGTCGATCGTGACGAGCTGATCCGCGGTCTCGGTGTAGGTGAAGGCATCCTCGAGCTCGCGCTGCCACGGCGTGTCCGGTCCGAAGGCGTGACCCGGCGTGGCCATCCGCGCCGAGTAGAGCCGGATGAGCTCGGCAGCGATCTCCCGGACCGCCTTGCGCGCCCGGCCCTTGGTCCGGGCCCAGTCGCCGCCCCCCATCTTCGACAGGCTCGGCGCTTCACCGCCCACGTACTTGGTGACCTGGTCCAGGGCATCGCTCGGGACGAACAGCCGGTCCCCCGGCTGGCCGCGTTTGCTCGACGCGTACTCGATCACCAGGTACTCGCGGGTCGCCGCACTGGCCCCCGACCCGATGGTGCGCTGCACCAGCTCGAGGAACCGGCCCACGCCGTGCTGCTCGTGCACCACGAGGTCGCCCGGGCGCAGCTGCAACGGGTCGACGACGTTGCGCCGACGGCTCGGCATCTTCCGCATGTCGCGGGTGGAGGTGCCCTGGCGCCCGGTGAGGTCGGACTCGCTGAACACCGCCAGCATGAGCTCGGGGGCCACGAACCCCGGCCCGAGCTGGGCCGGGACGACGTGCACGATCCCGCCCTCGGGCACGGCGTCGAGGCCCGCGACCAGTCGCGCCGGCACCTGGGCGGCGCCCAGCTGCTCGACCATGCGCTGGGCCGGACCGTGACCGTCGGTCGTCAGCACGAGCCGCCAGCCCGCCTGCTGCAGGGCACGCACATCGGCGACCGCACGTTCGACGTCGCCGCGGTAGTGCTCGACGTCACGGGCGCCGACGGTCAACAGGTGCGACCCGTCGACGCCGTCCTGCTCACCGTCGAGCGCGAACGGGGACAGGGTCCACCAGCCGAGCCCGCGGACCGCGGCCAGGTCACGGGCCTGCGCGAAGGTGAGGAACGAGGCCGCCGACAGGTCGAGCGGCGTCGATCCGCCCGCGGCGGCCGAGGTCCACGCCGCCTCGAGGAACTCCTGGGTGGTGGCCACCAGGTCGTGCGCCCGCCGACGGATCCGCTCGGGGTCGACCAGGACGAGCAGGGCATCCTCGTCGACCAGGCCGAGCACCGGCACCATCTCGTCGACCAGGGCCGGGGCCAACGACTCCATGCCCTCCACGGCGATGCCCTGGGCGAGCTTGTCGAGCAGGTCCACCGCGCCCGGCAGCTGCGGCACCAGCGCCGCAGCCCGCGCCCGCACCGCATCGGTCAGCAGGATCTCCCGGCACGGCGGCGCCCACAGGCCGCGGTCGGACACCTCAAGGCTGCGCTGGTCGGCGACCGAGAACCAGCGGATCTCCTCGACCGCATCGCCCCACAGCTCGAGCCGCAGCGGATGGTCCTCCGTGGGCGGGAACACGTCGAGGATGCCGCCGCGCACGGCGAACTCACCCCGACGCTCCACCATGTCGACCCGGGTGTAGGCGGCGGCGACGAGCCGGGTGGACAGGTCGTCCAGGTCCACCGCGGCCCCGACCTCCACCGCCACCGGTTCGAGCTCGCCCAGCCCGACGACCACCGGCTGCAGCAGCGCGCGCACCGGGACCACCAGCACCCGGACCGGACCGGCCGGCCCGTCCGGCTCCGGGTGTGCCAGCCGCCGGAACACCGCCAGCCGCCGGGCGACGGTGTCCGCGCGCGGCGAGAGCCGCTCGTGCGGCAGCGTCTCCCACGCCGGCAGCACCGCCACGACCTCGGCCGGCAGGTAGCAGCGCAGCGCATCGGCGAGCTCGTCGGCGTCCCTGCCGGTGGCGGTGACCACGACGAGCGGACGCCCCGCGGCCCCGCCCGCCGCCCCGGCCATCGCGGCCAGCAGCGGTGCACGCACCCCCGCGGGGCCGACGACGTCCAGCTCGCCGCGGACGCGGACCTGGTCGAGGGCAGCGCGCAAGGAGGGCTCGGCGAGCAGGGCGGGGACGATGCCGGTGAGGTTCATGGGTCCTTGCGGCCGCCGGGGTGGGGGACGACCGGGGCGGACCCCGCGGGGGCCCAGCGTCCCGGTCCGGCGCCGCATCCATCTTAGGAGCGCCCGCCCACACCGGACGCTGGCGCTACCCTGCCGCGGGGACCTGCCCCGAGGACGGAGGTTCGTCGTGGCACACATCGTCGTCGTGGGGGCAGGGATCGTGGGGCTGGCCACCGCCGCCCGACTGACCCGCGCGGGGCACGTCGTCACCGTGCTGGACAAGGAACGCGCGGTCGCGACCCACCAGACCGGGCGCAACTCGGGCGTCATGCACTCCGGCCTGTACTACGCACCGGGCAGCCTCAAGGCGGCCATGGCCGTGGCCGGGCAACGCAGCATGCTCGCCTTCGCCCGTGAGCGCGGGATCGCGGCGCGGGTGACCGGCAAGCTCGTCGTCGCGAGCCGCCCGGAGCAGGTCGAGGGACTGCACACCCTCGCCGGACGCGCCGTGGACAACGGGGTGCCCGCCCAGCTCGTCGACCGGGCCGGAGCTCGTGAGAAGGAGCCCCACGTCGCCGGCGTCGAGGCACTGTGGGTCTCCTCGACCGGCATCGTCGACTACCCGGGCGTCTGCCGCGCGCTCGCCGACGACGTGCGCGACGGCGGCGGCAGGGTGGCGCTCGGTGCCCGGCTCGTCGCCGCCCGGGACACCGGCAGCACCGTTCGGGTGCGGGTGGCGACGGACGACGGCCGGTCCGAGCTGCGGGCCGACGCCCTCGTCGCGTGCGCCGGTCTGCAGGCGGACCGTGTCGCCCGCGCGTGCGAGATCGAACCCGAGGCCCGGATCGTCCCGTTCCGCGGCGAGTACTTCGAGCTGACTCCGGCCAAGGCCGCCCTCGTCCGCGGCCTGGTCTACCCGGTGCCCGACCCCCGGTTCCCGTTCCTCGGCGTCCACCTGACCCGGACGGTGACCGGCTGCGTGCACGTGGGACCGAACGCCGTGCTCGCCCTCGCCCGCGAGGGCTACACCTGGCACGACGTGGTGCCCGCGGACGTGGCCGATGCGTTCACCTGGCCCGGGCTGTGGCACCTGGCCGCGCGCAACCTCGTGCCGGGGTCCCGTGAGGTCGTCCGCTCGCTCGACCGCCGCGCCTTCGCCCGCAGCGTCGCCGAGCTGCTCCCCGGGGTGCGCGCCGAGAACCTCGTCCCCGCGCCCGCCGGGGTCCGCGCCCAGGCCCTGCGTCGGGACGGCCGCCTGGTCGACGACTTCCTCATCCAGTCGACCGAACGCCAGGTCCACGTGCTGAACGCGCCGTCGCCGGCTGCGACCTGCGCACTGGAGATCGCCGCGCACATCACGGAGCAGCTCGCTCTCTGACCCAGCGCACAGGCCCCCGCCCGCCCTCGCTCCCGCCCGCCCCCTCTCCCGCCCGCCCACACCCGCGATTCCGCGGCCTGGCAGGGCGGGAACCTGCCCAACCGCGGAATCGCGGGTGTGGGCGCACGCGTGAACCCCGTGGGCGCACGCGTGAACCCCGTGGGCGCACGGGTGAACCCCGGGGACGGACGGGTGAATTCGCACCGGCACGCCCACCGGGACGACAGGCGGTGGGGATACCGTGAGGAGCACTCCGCCCGACTCGTCCGGTTTGTCCCGCCCGGATCCGGACGCCAGCAGGATCCACGACGCCCCACGCCCCGGGAGGTTCTCACCGTGACGCTGCCTGCAGCGGTGCGCGTCCGCCCGGCGCCCGCGCACCGACGCGCCGCGACGCTCGCGATCGGCGCCGGGCTGACCGCGCTCCTGCTGGGTGGCTGCACCGGGTCTCCCCAGCCGGAGCCCGGCGCGACCAGCTCGCGGCCGGCGCCGGGCAGCGTCGGCTCGCCCGTCGGCACGGACGCCGCCAGCGCCGGCACCGGCACCGCCTCGACCCCGGCGAGCGAGTCCCTGCCCGGGTTCACGGCACCGACCTCGCTGCCCGGCCTGGCACCGGCAGGCACCTCCGGGTCCACGCTGAGCGGGACCGCACCGGCCGACGCCACAGCGCAGGGCACCCTGGTCACGGGTTTCCCGAGCCAGGTCGTCCCGGTCCCGGACGGGGTCGAGGTGGTGTCGAGCTCGGTCTCCGGGCAGGGCACCCACCTGCAGGCGACCTTGCTGGGCTCGAGCAGGTCCGCACCCGCCGAGGTCCAGGCCGCCTACGCCGACGCGCTCGCCCGCGCGGGCTTCGCCGGCTACCCCGCGGCGACGGCGGACGGGTCGTCGGCGGTCAGCTACAGCCGTGGTTCGGACGGGATCGTGGTCTCGGTCCGTGACCGGCTCGGCGGCGGCACCGAGCTGTCGGTCCTGGCCACGCTCACCGTGACGGGCTGACCCGATGGACCCCACGACGCAGGACGAGCAGACCGCCGCCGACCAGCCCGTCGCCGAGTGCACCCGACCCACCACCTCGGGCACGCGGCAGCTGCCGCCGGCCACGGGCCGCACGGCCGAGGAGATCCGCGCGCAGCGGGCCGCCCGCAACGCCCGGGTGTCGTCGACCGTCGTCACGTTGGGGATCGTCAGCCTGCTCACCGACATCTCGTCCGAGTCCGTGGCCGCGATCCTGCCGCTCTACCTGACCACCGCACTGGGCATGACCACGCTCGCCTACGGGTTCGTCGACGGCTTGATGCAGGGAGCCAGCGCGCTCGTCCGGATCGCCGGCGGGTGGGCGGCCGACCGCGGCGACCACCCCAAGTGGGTGGCGTTCGCCGGCTACGGCCTGTCGGCACTCACCCGGGCCGGGCTGCTCCTGACCACGGGGTTCGTGGCCATCACGTCGCTCGTCGCGATCGACCGCGTCGGCAAGGGGCTGCGCACCTCCCCGCGCGACGCGATGATCGCGGCCTCGTCCAACCCCAAGAACCTAGGCCGCTCGTTCGGTGTGCACCGCATGCTCGACACCGTCGGCGCCGCGGTGGGCCCGCTGCTGGCGTTCGTGGTGCTCTGGCTGCTGCCGGACGGCTACCACACGGTGTTCGTCATCTCGTTCGGCTGCGCCGTGATTGGTCTGGCCGTGCTCGGGCTGATGGTCCCGGACCTGCGTCCCCGGCAGGCCTCGTGGCTTGGCGCCCACCAGACCCGCTCCGAGCGCAAGCTGCCCAGCTGCAAGGGCTGCACCTGCTCCGACGGAGCTGTGCCGACCCTCACCGAGCGACCGTTCAGCTGGCGGTTCGTCACCGAGCCCGCGCTCCGCAGGGTGCTCATCGTGGCGGGCGTCCTCGCGCTGCTGACGGTCGGGGACGGGTTCGTGTACCTGTCGCTCCAGGCTCGTGACGGGTTCGCCACCACGTGGTTCCCGCTGCTGTACGTCGGGACGAACATCGCGTACATGCTGCTGGCGATCCCGGTCGGCAGGCTCGCCGATCGGGTCGGTCGGGCCAAGGTGTTCGTCGCGGCCCATGCGATGCTCGCCGGCGCCTACGCCTGCGCGGCCGTCGGCGGCGCGTCGGCGACCACCACCATCGCCGCACTCGCGCTGCTCGGAGCCTTCTATGCCGGCACCGATGGTGTGCTGGCCGCGGTCGTGGGTCAGCGGGCGGCACCGGCCGTGCGTGCCTCCGCCATCGGGACGGCGCAGACCGTCGTCGCCGTGGCGCGGATGGCCGCGTCCTCGGCGTTCGGCGTCCTCTGGTACACCCTGGGCCGCCAGCCCGCGATCGTGTGGGTCGGTGTCCTGCTGACCCTCGCCCTGCCGGTCTGCTGGTTCGCCCTGCGCGGGATCGACCGACCCGGTCCGGCCGTCCTCACCTCCGATGAGGTGGCACCGGCCCGATGAGGCGAATGGCACCCCGCACGATCGCGCTGGTCGCGATCGTCGCCGGTGTCGTCATCTCGGTAGGGGTCGAGGTGGGCTCGGCCGTCCGGTCGCACCGCGACGCGTCGAGCGCAGCCCCGTCGGTCGCCTCGACCCCGCTCGAGGCCGTCATCACCGGGCCCCACATCCTGTTCCGCAACACCCTCCCGGGGGCCGGCTACGGCCTGGTCGCTGCTGTGCCTCTCGCCGATCCGACCGGCCCTCGGGCGTTCACGACCGTGGCGTGCGACACGCTGGCCCGGGCCGGCGAGGCCACCGTCTGCCTGCGCACGGTCCGCGGCGTGGCCACCACCTACGAGGCCGCGACGCTGGACGCCGGATGGGCCACCGTGCAGACCTGGCCGCTGTCCGGCATCCCGAGCAGCACCCGGTCCAGCCCTGACGGCACCATGATCGCCACCACCGCCTACATCGCCAACCACTGCTCCACGCAGATCGCCCCGCCCACCGAGACGAGGATCCGCGGCAGTGACGGCACGGACCTGGGCAACCTCGAGTCGTGGACGCTGCTGGTCGACGGGGCACCGTTCGCCGCCGTCGACCGCAACCTCTGGGACGTGAGCTTCGTCGACGACGACACCTTCTACGTCACGGTCGGCTCCCAGTCGGCGGGCACCACCTGGTTGGCAACCGGCACGGTGTCCACGCGCACCATCACCAGCGTGCGGGCGGGCGGCCAGAACCCGGCGGTCTCCCCCGACGGCTCGAAGGTCGCCTACACGACTCCCTCGCAGGACCAGGCTGGCCGGACCGTGCAGGTCTACGCCGTGCTCGATGTCGGGTCCGGGACGCAGACCCTCTACCCGGCGACCGAGGGCGGCCACGGGCAGGTGGAATGGCTGGACGGCACGACGTTCCTGTACGCGGCGCCGCGCACCGACCAGCCCGCCACCACCGACGTCTGGGCGCTCGACACCTCCGCGCCCGATCCGCGGCCCCAGGTGCTCATCGCCGGGGCCTGGTCACCGACCGTGGTCCGATCCACGTCCTCGGAGGCTCGGCGCGCCGCGACCGCCGAGCCGATCAGCCCGTCGTCGTGAGGTTCCCCGCCCCCGGCGCTGCGAGCGATAGTGTCCGGGGCCGTGCCGCACACGTCCTGCCACCTGCGATCCTCGGACCGGCCTCGTCCGCCGGATCCGGCCGTGTCGTCGTCCACCTGCTCCCGTGAGGCTGCGCTGTGAGACGCCTCCCGCCCCGGGCGCTGGCCCTCGTCGGGATCGTGACGGCCGTCGTCGTGGGGGTGGGCGGCTACGTCTGGTGGGCGGCCCGGGCGCACCAGGCCGCGTCGGGTGCCGCACCCTCGGTCGCCTCCACCTCGCTGGAGTCCGTGCTTGCCGGACCGCACATCCTCTTCCGCAACACCCTGCCCGGCGCGCAGTACGGACTCGTCGCGGCCGTCCCGTTGGCCGACCCGACGGGTGCCCGCGCCTTCACCGACGTGGCGTGCGACCGGCTCTACCACGCCGGTGACTACACCTCGTGCCTGCGTACCGTCCGCGGGGTGGCCACGACCTTCGAGGCGGACCTGCTCGACTCGCACTGGCAGTCGGTGCAGACCTGGCCGCTGCCCGGCATCCCGAGCCGCACCCGGCTGAGCGACGACGGGACGCTGGTCGCCACCACGGCCTTCGTCACCGGCCACTCCTACGCGCAGATCGGGTTCTCCACCGAGACGAAGATCCACGGCACCGACGGAACCGATCTCGGTGACCTGGAGTCCTGGACCTTCCTGGTCGACGGCACACCCTTCACGACCGCCGACCGCAACTTCTGGGGCGTGTCCTTCATCGATGACGACACCTTCTACGTGTCGGCAGCGTCCCAGTCGGCCGGCAAGACCTGGATCGCCACCGGGAAGATCTCGACCCGCACCATCTCGACCCTCCGGGAGGGCGGCGAGTGCCCGTCCGTCTCACCGGACCGCTCGAAGGTCGCCTACAAGAAGGTGCAGAGAGTCCAGGACGGGCAGAAGGTCTGGGCGTACGCCGTGCTCGACGTCGGCTCGGGCACCGAGACCCTCTACCCGGTCACCGAGGGCTGCGACGACCAGATCGAGTGGCTGGACGACACGACGATCCTGTACGGGATGCCCCGCGCGGACGAACCGGCGACCACGGACCTGTGGTCGCTCGACATCGCGACGCCCGGAGCCGAACCGCAGCTCTTCATCGAGGGCGCGTGGTCGCCGAGCGTGGTCCGCTCAGGTTCGTGAGGTCGCATCGGTCGACCACCCGGTGTCGCCCCGGCGGCGTCTGACCGCGGCCCTCACCCGCGCCACCAGCGTGATCAGCACGAAGGTGGCCGCGTCGAGGACGCCGAACTGCCGGGCGACCAGACCGGCCCGGACCGACGCCGTGGTCCCCGCATCCGCATCGGCGCCGTGCTGCTCGTCGAGCGCGCGGTTGCCGTTGATCACCCGCGCCCGCCGTGCGGTCAACGCACCCGCCGTCCTGGCCGAGAGCACCGTGAACGGCTCATCGACCAGCCGCCGCTGCTCGGGCGCGAACCGGCGCCGCACCCAGCCGTCGTCGTTGACCACGTCCGGGAACGGGCCGATCTCGTCGACCGCGGGCGCCGCGAGTGCGAACACCCCCGTCCCGATCACACCACCACGCGCGTACGGCATCGTCTGCCAGACCCGGTAGTAGCGACGCACCGGCCAGGTGGCGCGGGTGGTGTCGACCACGGGCCGCGCACCCGCCACCCGCACACCGGGCTCGGCGACCGCCCGGACCAGCGCCCGCACCGTCCCGGTCGGCACCACGACGTCGGCGTCGACCACGACGACCGGTGCTCCGTCGCTGCGTGCCAGGCCCGCACGCAGCGCCAGGACCTTGGACGCCTCCGCGATCTCGATCACCTCGACCAGCTCACCGGGCCGCGCACTCCCCAGAGCCACCTCGGCCGTGCCGTCGCCTGAACCGTTCGACACGACGACCACCCGCAGCTCACCGGCCTGCGCACCGTCGAGCAGCGCCCGCAGGCACCGTCCGACGACCCGGGCCTCGTCGTGGGCAGGGACGACGACCAGCGGCGGTGCAGGGCGAACCACGGCGCCGACCTCAGACGTCCGCGTGCGGTGCGCCGCCGCGCGACGCCACGAAACGGGCCAGCCCCTCGTCGTCGAGCGGGACGTATGCCCGGCCCTCGGCGTCGGTGTCGCCAGGCACCCGGGCCGGTGCCGCCGGGGCCCGACGGGAGGACGGCCGCCGCGTGAGGTCGTCGAAGACGCCCACGTAGACCTCGGCCTGCGCCCGCCAGTCGAGCTCGGTGGCCACCCGCCGCCGCGCGGCCAGCGACCGGGCGACGCGTTCGTCGGTGTCGTCGAGCAGGCGTTCCACCTCATCGGCCATCGCCGCGATGTCGCCGGACGGCACGTAGACGCACGTGTCACCGCCCGAGACCCGGGTCTCGACCAGGTCGAACGAGACGGCCGGTACGGCGTAGGCCATGTACTCCATCGTCTTGTTCATGGTCGACAGGTCGTTGAGCGGCGTCTTGCGGTCCGGGCACAGCCCGACCGACGCCGCACTGAGGTAGTCGGCGATCTGGTCGGGCCCCACCCGGCCGGTGAACTCGACGACGTCATCGAGCCCCATCGCGGTGCACCGGGTGCGCAGATCGTCCAGGCAGTCGCCGAAACCGAGCAGCGCCGCCCGCACATCGGAACGCCCACGCACCTGCACCAGCTCGCTCACCACCTCGAGGACCACGTGGACGTCGTCCTGCGGACCCATGATGCCCAGGTAGACCAGCAGGTGACGGCCGTCGGTGTGGTCGACGGCCGGGACGACGGGACGCATCCGCGCGGTGTCCGGTCCGGAGCGCACGACGCTCGCATGCTCGGGCGGCACCTGCCCGCGCTCCAGGGCGATCCGACGGTAGGAGGCGTTGGTCGAGATGACCCGATCGGCCGCCGCGAAGGTGCGCCGCTCCAACCACAGCAGCCCCGCGTACTGGGCGCGCGCCGACGCCCCGTCCGGCTCACCGAAACGGGACAGGAACAGCTCGGGGTTCAGGTCGTGGTGGTCGAACACGAAGCGGGTCCGGGCCAGCACCCGCCACACCAGCGCGAGCAACCAGTAGGTGTCCGGCGGGTTGCACGCCTGGATGACGTCGAACCCGCGGCTGCGGCGCACCGTGACCGACAGCGCGGCCGTCCGCAGCCAGGAGTAGACGAACTCCAACGCGTAGCCGGCCAGGCCGCTGGCCTGCGGTGCCGGTGCGTACCGGAAGATCTCGACGTCGTCGAGCACCTCGTGCACGCTGTCCTGGGGACCGCGCGGGCAGATGACGCTCACGGTGTACCCGGCGGCCGTGAGCGCCTGGCACTCGAGCCAGACCCTCCGGTCCAGCGGCACCGGCAGGTTCTGCACGATGATGAGGATGCGCGGTGCGCTCATCGCCGACCGGCCCCTCGACGCGCCGCCGGTCGAACCCTGCACGACCTGGTCATCGGTCCTCCTCCGTCTGCCAACCGCGCAACCACGACCAGTCCGCTGCGAGCGCCCCCCACGGTTCCCGCCGCCCACGGACGCGTTCGGCGGTCGCGCGCACCGCCACCCCCGAGGCGAGCAGGGCGAGCCCGATCCGGGCGCGCACGGGGTTCCAGCGCAGACGGGCCAGGCTCGCCTTCCCGGTCATGAGGAGCCGCAGCTTGTGCGCCCGTCGGGGCGAGGAGGCACCGTTCGCGTGCACCGCCACCGCATCCGGGGTGATCCGCGGCGCATAGCCCCGTTCGCGGGCCCGCAGACTGAGGTCGGCGTCCTCGCCGTACATGAAGAACCGTTCGTCGAACCCGCCGAGCTCGTCCCACACCGTGCGGGGGATCGCCAGCAGGCAGCCGGTGACGATGTCCACCTCGCGCGGCGTGTCGCGCTGCCAGCCGCCGAGCGACTCCGGGTCGAAGACCGTCGACCGCCGGAACAGCGCGGTCAACCCGCTCGCGGCGCAGAACCAGCTCCAGAGCGTCGGGCGCCCCCAGCACGACGACGGGTCGAGCGTGCCGTCGGGCCGCAGGGTCCGCCCCCCGACGATCCCGGCCCGCGGGTACTCCTCCAGCGTTCGCACGAGGGCGTCGAGACACCCGGGGCGCACGACCGCATCGGGGTTGACCAGCACGACCACCGGGTGGGTGCCGAGCGCGACGCCGCGGTTCACCGCCCGGCCGAAACCGAGGTTCGTCCCCGCACGATCCACCGTGATCCGCGCCGCCCACGTGTCGAGCACGGCCTGCGTCGCGTCGTCCGACCCGTTGTCCACCACGACGACCCGGGTCGGTGCAGCGGCCGGGGCCTCGTCGAGCAGCGCCCGCAGGCTCCGTTCCAACCAGGACGCGCCGTTGTACGAGACGACGACCACGTCGAGACCCGCCAGCGTCACGAACGAGCCTCCTCGAGCGGGCGTCCGTCACGCCAGGCGACGACCCGGGCAGGGGTCCCGACCGCGATGCACCCGGCGGGCAGCGACCTCGTCACCACGGCACCGGCACCGACGACGGATCCGTCCCCGATCGTCACCCCGGCCACCACCGTGACCCGGGCGCCCAGCCAGACGTCGGAACCGATGACGACGTCCTGCTCGATGCGGGGCTGGTCCATGATCGGGGTGCCCGGCCGGGTGCCGTAGTTGCTGGCGGTGATGAACACCTCGGGGCCGAGGAGGGCGTGGTCCCCGAGGGCGATCCGCCCGCTGGTGTCCCCCGCCCACAGGCAGCAGCGCTCGCCGATGTGGACATCGTGGCCGAGCGTGATCCGCGAGCCGTTCCGCAGGCTCGCGGTCGGCGACATCCGAAGTCCCGGACCGGCGGTCAGCTCCCGACGCGGCAGGGCATGGCTGTAGACGTGGAACCGGGCGACCTTGATCAGGTGCAGGATCGACGTCGGCCGCAGCAGATCCAGCACCCCTGCCTTCGGGGCGCTCATCGCAGCCCCCGGAACCCGGGCGCCACGCCCTGGTGCGGCAGCCGGCGCGGGTCGATCACGGATCGCGGCATGACAGGTCCTCCCCCGAGCACCACCTGGAGGCGGGTGCCGCCAGCCTCGCACGGTAGCGGCGCCGCGAGG
Source organism: Actinomycetota bacterium (assembly GCA_018898235.1). Classification (GTDB taxonomy): domain Bacteria; phylum Actinomycetota; class Actinomycetes; order Actinomycetales; family Cellulomonadaceae; genus Cellulomonas. The sequence goes on from JAHIJU010000366.1 coordinate 15,623, forward strand.
TGCGGGGCGACCGCACGGCCCAACATCACCCGCGACCCGCGAGCACCCGGTGCGCCACATCGACCACCTGGTCCGCGGCCCGGTCCCACGTGTAGTGCCGACGGCGGCGGTCCGCCGCGCGCGCACACGCCTCGTACAGGTCGTCGTCCTGCAACGCGCGGACGATCTCGTCGGCGAGGTCGACCGGGTCCTGCGAACGGACCAGCCGACCGCCGTCGTCGCCGAGGATCTCGGGCATGGCGCAGGCGTCGCGTGCGATGCACGGCAGGCCGCGCACCAGCGCCTCGACGAACACGATGCCGAAGCCCTCCATGAGCGAGGGCATGACGAACAGGTCGTGGCTGTCCATGAGCTCCCCGACCCGTCCGAACGGGACCGGTCCGAGGAACTCGACCCCCTCGGGTGGTGCCGAGCGCAGCGGCCAGGCAGCCGGCCCGGCGACGGTGAGCGTCACCGGGGTGTCCCAGTGCGCGCGCAGGTGCTCGAAGGCGGCCACCACCTGTGGGCCGGCCTTGGTGTCGAAGTCGCGGCCGATGAACAGCAGCCGCCACACGGCACCCGTGCGCCGCTGCGGGACGGGCGTCCCCACCGGCACCGGCACGTTGGCCCCCGGGTTGACGACGGTGACCCGCCCACGTTCGACGCCGTGCGCGACGAGGCTGTCGCCCAGCCACCCGCTCATCGGCAGCAGCATCGCGGCCCGGTCGTAGACCTGGTCCTGGCGACGCCGCAGGGCCTCGATCCGACGTCGGCCAAACGTCCGGAAGTGCGGCACACCGCCGGGGCCGTACAGGTCGAGCAGCAACGCGTAGCTGAGGTCCTGGAGCACCGCGAACGGCACCCGTGTCACGCCCAGGTCCTGGACCTGGAGCAGGAGGTCGACGCCGCTGCGCGCACCGGCCCGCCGGACCCGGCCGGCCACCGCCGCCCGCGTGTAGCGCGCATGGCGCCAGGGCGACGTCCAGCCGGCGGGCGTCCGGCGCACCGACGCCAGCCGCACCGCCTGACGTTCAGGTGCGGAGAGCCCGACCTCGACATCGGTCACCTCCGCCACCCGGCCGAGCGCGGCCCGCAGGTTCCAGGGCGTCCCGGACCAGCTCGTCTCGCGGGGCTCGGTCCAGTGGCAGGCGAAGCCGATCCTCAACCGGTCGTCGGGCACGGGCGCTCCGGTCGCTGTCACTGTCACCTCTCCGGCCCTCGTGGACCGCGCTGCGAGCCCCGTGCAGGTCGGGGGCGGGCTTCGGGCAGGATAGGGCCCGCCGCTGGTCGAAGGAAGGGGCACCCCACCGTGCGAGAGCTCCCCGGACCGCTGCGTCTGCTCGGACCCCGTGCGCGCCGGTGGGTCAGACGTGTCGCGGACCTGGTGCTCGCCCCGGTCTCCTCGGTCGCCGGTGGACGGGTGCCGGGCGAGGTGGCGGTGACGTTCGACGACGGTCCCGAACCGGCCGTCACCCCCGCCCTGCTGGGGGTCCTGGCCCACCACCGGGTGACGTGCACGTTCTTCCTCCTGGTCAACCAGGCCGAGCAGCACCCGGAGCTGGTGCGGGCGATCGTCGCGGCCGGTCACGAGGTCGCCCTGCACGGGCTCGACCACCGGCCGCTGCCGCCGCTGGGCCATCGCGGTGCGCTGAGGTACCTGCGTGAGGCCCGGAGGCGGCTCGAGGCTGTCACCGGTCGGCCGGTCCACTGGTACCGCCCGCCCTACGGCAAGCAGTCGGCGGCCTCCTGGGCCGCGGCCCGTCGGGCCGGTCTGGACGTGGTGGTGTGGTCGGCCGATGCCGCCGACTGGGAGGACGTGGAGGTCGCGGACGTCGTGGCGCTCGCCCACGAACGCCTCGTCGACGGCGGGATCCTGCTGCTGCACGAACGTGTCGAACCGGGCCCGGCCGGAGAGCCCGTCGAGACCCGCTTCGACCGGGTCGAGGTCGTCGACCAGGTGCTCGCCGATCTGCGGGACCGCGGGCTGCGCCCGGTCACGGTCGGCGCCCTCGCCCGCCGCGCGCACCGCACCGCATGGTTCCGTTGACGCACGAAGGACGGCTGCGGTGACCGGGGCTCCCGGTCACCGCAGCCGTCCTCAGTGGGCTGCTAGTACCCGACCACCGTGCCGCTCTCCGAGACGTTGCTCGACCAGCTCACGGGCACGTTCACCCGGGCCGAGCCGTACACGTAGTCACCGAAGGTGTTCTGCCGCACGGTGATGTTCTGGACCAGGTACTGACCGTTGTTCCCGTCCACCACGAAGATGGTGAAGTTGCCACCCGAGAGGTAGTTGTTCTCGATCAGGACCGGACCGACGGTGCTCGGACCGAGGTCCGGGGCCAGGAACAGTGCCGCGTTGGTGCTGGAGGTCGACGCGAGGTCGATCGTGTTGTGCCGCACCACCAGGTTGGTGACACCGGACTGCATCTGGCCGCCGTCCGAGTGCGCACCGGCCGCCGGGGTCAGGTCGTGGATCCAGCTGTCCGTGAGCGTGGTGTTGGAGCCGAGCTTCACACCGTCGCCCGTGGTGCCGTGGATGTTCACGCGGGTGGCGGTCCAGTTGGAGTAGCCGATGCCGTTCTCGAACCCGTAGATCTCGGAGTCGAGCACCGTCACCGAACCTGACACGACGCGCACGCCGTCACCGGAACCCGAACCATGGATCCGGGAGTTCTTGATGACCACTCCGGAGGCGTTGATCGTCACGGCACCGGAGATGTCCAGACCGTCGATCACCTGGTTCGCCGTCGTGATGTTCAGCGCACCGGACGACTTGAGGGTGGTGCCGGCCGGCACACCGGTGTTCGACGCCCCTGGGAAGCCGGTGCTCGACGTGGCCGTCGGGGTCGGGGTGGGCGTGGCCGTCACCGTCGGCGTGGGCGTCGGCGTGGCCGTCACGGTCGGCGTCGGGGTCGGTGTGGCCGTCACCGTCGGCGTGGGCGTCGGCGTGGCCGTCACCGTCGGCGTCGGGGTCGGCGTAGCCGTCACCGTCGGGGTCGGCGTAGCCGTCACCGTCGGGGTCGGCGTGGCGGTGGCCGTCGGGGTCGGCGCGGGCGTCGATCCGGTCTTCGTGGACCGCAGTGCGACGGCGACGAAGCTCCAGCGGGAGGCGGTCGGCGACACGGTCCCGATCACGGTGGACGTCCCGCTGGTCGCAGTCGTCGACTGGAACCAGTAGGTGTCACCGGCGGGCACCAGGTACTGCGCCTGGAGCGTCTGCCCCGACCGCAGGGTGCGGCGGGCGGCGGCCGACCAGTCGTTGCCGACGCCGAGCACGATGTCACCCGGAGCGGTCGCGACCAAGACGCCCGCGGCGGCCTGCGACGTGGTCGAGGCGCCGGCCGATGCGGCCACGGTCACACCGCTCACGGCGTAGACCGTGCCCGCGGCGTAGTAGCCACCGAGCCGCAACGATGCGGTCGGGGCGCAGGAGGTGACCTTCGTGGTCGGCGACGCGATCCACACCTCGGCGGTGCCGCCGACGCTGTTCGCACGCTTGGCGAGCGTCCACGGGAGACCGCACCCCTTGACCGAGGTCGCGTACTGCGAGCTCCACGTCGGGCCGTCGGCGGCGATCGCCAGGACGAGCGTGGAGGCGCCGGTGGTGGACACCGGCGCCGTCGTGACCGTCCTGGACGGGGTGGTTCCGACCTTCGATGTCACCGAGGTGACCACGCCGGTAGCGGCGGTTGCGCTCTGTGCCTCCGCGACGGGGACGACCGCGAGGGCCATCACCGCCCCGAGGATGCTCGCGGCCAGGCGCGGCACCCGGCGGCTCGTGACCTTGATGCGTCCCATGGGGGGCACGTCCTCTCACTCGATGTCGAGTGCCAGATCGGCCCGACCGCGGGCTGCGCATGATGGGACCTCCGTCCGTTTCACCCACTTGGGCGAAGCCCGCGACTCAAACCGTCGGAAGCGCCCCCTGACCAGCGCATCTACGACGATCCACTGTCATCGATCCCGGATATGCCCCCAGGTCACAGGGCTGGGCACGACAACGGCCGGCCAGCCCCGGAAGGACCGACCGGCCGTCGACGTGGGACTTCAGCCCTGGACGAGGGTGCCCGACGCGTCGAAGTTGCCGGACATCGTCACCGGCACGTTGATCCGCACCGGCCCGTATCGGGACTCCGATCCGAACCTGTTGTTCGTGATCGAGATGTGGTCCACGAAGTAGCGGCCGCTCGCCCCGTCCACGCAGAAGAGGGCGTAACCGCCGCCATCCAGCCAGTTGCCGTTCACGGTGACCGGACCAGCAGAGCTCGGGCCGAGGTCGGGCGCGAGGAAGATCGCGGAGTTCGCATCCGAGCCGACGTCGATGGTGTTCCCGGTGAGGACCAGGTTCGTCACGCCGCCCTGCATCTGCACACCATCGGCGTGCGCACCCGGCGCCGGGTCGAGGTCGTGGATCCAGCTCGCGTCGAGGGTGACGTCACTGCCGACCTTCACACCGTCACCGGTCACCGAGTGGATGTTGACCCGTCGTGCGGTCCAGCCGCTGCCGGTGATGGCGTTCTCGAAACCGGCGATCTCCGAATCGGTGATCGTGACCGAGCCCGACACCACCTGGACCCCGTAGACCCCGTCGCCCTGGATCCGCGAGTTGCGGATCGTCACACCAGGGGCGTCGATGACGACGGTGCCGCTGATGTCCAGGCTGTCGAGGACGGCGTTCGCCGTGGTCACCGTCGTACCGCCGGAGGCGGTCAGCTGCACACCGGCCGGCACACCCGTGTTGGAGCTGCCGGGCTTGGGCGTCGTCGGCGCGGGCACGGCGGGAGCGGTCGTCGTGGACGTCGGCTTCGGCGTGGCGGTCGACTTCGGCGCGGTGGATGTAGTCGACGAGGTCGTCGGCGTCGGAGTCGGCGTGACGGTCGGCGTCGGTTCGGCCGTCGCGCTCGCCGTCGGGGTCGGCGCCCACGTGGGGGTGGCCGTCGGGGTGGAGGTCGCCGACCAGGACGGGATCGAGGTCGGGCTGCCGGAGGCCCCCGGGCAGAACACCACATCGACCCAGTACTGCCGGTGGTGCTCACCCCGGCTGGGGAACCGGACCCCCGTGCCGCCCACCGAGACAGCGGCGGTGTCGTCATCGACCTGGAGCTCAGGGGAGACCGACTGCCCCTGGAAGTCCGAGGTCGTGGAGTACCGACCGTCGGGCGA
>JAHIJU010000367.1 GCA_018898235.1 Actinomycetota bacterium
GACGGCGTGAAACGCAGCTCGGGGTCACCGGTCAGGTTCCCGACCAGGGTCAGGACGGTCTCACCAGCCATGGAAGCTCCTGTGCTCGCTGTGTGCTCGGACTAGCGCGTCGTGCTCGGACCAGCGCGTCGTGGACACCCTAGGGATGCCGACTGACACTCAGTCCTCGGCGCGCATCACCTTGGTGCGCAGGACGACCTCGTTGAGCCCGAGCTGACGGTCCAGCTCGGAGGCCGTGGCCGGCGAGGCGTGGAAGTCCACGACGGCGTAGATGCCCTCGGACTTCTTCTTGATGTCGTAGGCCAGGCGGCGCCGGCCCCAGATGTCGACCTTGTCGACCGTCCCACCGTCGTTCTTCACGACGGACAGGTACTTGTCGAGCGAAGGAGCAACGGTGCGCTCCTCGATGTCGGGGTCGAGGATGATCATGATCTCGTACTGACGCAGGCTCATACCCACCTCCTCTGGTCTTCGCGGCCACGGTCGGTCCGTGGCAGGAGGGTGCAGTCGCGTCGTCACGTCCCGGGACGGGCCCGGGCATGGCAACGGGCCATGGTATCCACACGCCGACGCGCTGGCGAAATCAGCCGCCGGCGGCCGGGGTGGCAGCGACGCTCGGCGTCGGCGCCACCGTCGGCGTCGGGGCGGGCGTCGGCGGTGGACCGGTGGAGATGACCAGCGTGACCTCCGAGCCCATCTCGACCGTGGCGCCCGCACCGGGGTCGGTCCGGATGACACGGCCGGCCGGTACGGTCGCCGACGGCTCCGACACGATCTTGGGCACCAGTCCGACGGCGGTGACCGCCGCACTGGCGTCGGCCTCGAGCTTGCTGGTCAGCGAGTCGGGGACGACCGCCGTGGTCGGTGCTGCGGCCGTGGGCGCCTCAGCGGTCGGCGTGGCCGTGGCCGTCGCCGTCGGAGGGGCGCTCGAACCGACGTTCGCGCGGTCGGGGAACGCGGTGTCGGTGGCATAGGGCGCCATCGCGAGCACCGGCTTCATGTAGTCCGCCCACAACGCCGCCGGCCAGGTGCCACCCGTGACCTGGGAAACGCCGCCGAACGGGGTGATCGTGTCCTGACCCTTGCCGTCGTCGGCCACCTGGGACATCGCGACCGCCGTGACGAGGTTGGTGGTGAAGCCGACGAACCAGGCCGACTTGTTGTTGGTCGAGGTGCCGGTCTTGCCCGCGATGGTCCGGTCGAGCGGGTGGATGTACTTGTAGCCGGACCCGCCCTTCTGCGAGACGACCGTCTGCATCGCGAAGGTGGTGTCGGCCATCACATCGGCCGCGAAGATCCGCTTCTGGGTCGTGTCGGCCGTGTAGGCCGTGGTGCCGGTGGAGTTGAGCACCGAGGACACCACGTGCGGGGCGACGCGCATCCCCTGGGCGGCGAACACGCCGTAGGCCGAGGCCATGTCGAGCGGGTGCACCGAGTCGGAGCCGAGCACGTTGGACAGCACGCCGCTCTGCTCGGTGGTGATCCCGGCCCGGGCGGCGACGTCGGCCGTGGACTTGGGCCCGACCTCGACGTTGAGCTGGGCGTAGACGGTGTTCACCGAGTCCTCGGTCGCCTTCACCAGGTCGATCCGCCCGAAGCTCTGACCCACGAAGTTCGTGACGGCGACCGGCTTGCCGTCCTTGTCGACCCAGCCGTCGATCTTCTGCGGGCTGGCGCCGCTGAACGTCGTCGTCAGCGGGATGCCCTTCTCGAGCGCGGCGATCAGGGTGAACGGCTTGTAGGTCGAGCCGGCCTGGATCTTGTCCATCGTCACCCGATTGACCTGGTCGGCGAGGAAGTCCTGGCCCGAGTAGAGCGAGACGATCCCGCCCGTGACCGGGTCGATCGACGTGATCCCGATCTTGAGCTTGGGATCCGGGGTGGCGCCGTCCGCGAGCGTCCCGTTGAGCAGATCACCGGCGGCGCGGACCGCCTCGTTCTGCACCGACTGCTTGACCGTGGTGATGATGGAGTATCCGCCGCGCATCACCTGCTCGTCGGTGAGCCCGAGCGCGGTGCCGACCGCGTCGCGCGCCATGACGAGCAGATAGCCGTTGGGCCCGGCGTAGGTCGAGCTGACCTGCTGGGTGACGGTGGCCGGGAACTGCTGGGCGGCCCGGTCCGTGGACGTCAGCCAGCCTTCGTCGACCATGAAGTCCAGGGTCCGGGCCCAGCGCGCCTGCGCCTTGTCGGGGCTCACGGCCGGGTCCCAGTTGCCCGGCGACGGGATGATCCCGGCGAGCATCGCGGCCTGCGAGACGGTCAGGTCCTTGGCGTCGACCCCGAAGTAGGCCCGCGCAGCGGCCTGGATCCCGTAGGCGCCACGGCCGAAGTAGATGGTGTTGAGGTACCGCCCGAGGATCTGGTCCTTGCTCTCGGTCTGGGCGATCTTGATGGCGAGCAGCGCTTCCTTGGCCTTGCCGACGTAGTCGTGCGTGGCGCCCAGGTAGTAGTTCTCGACGTACTGCTGGGTGAGGGTCGAGCCACCCTGCTGCGCACCGCCGGAGACGTTGTTCACGAACGCCCGCGCGATGCCCTTGAGGTCGATGCCCGAGTTGGTGAAGAACGTGCGGTCCTCGGAGGCCACGACGGCCTTGCCGACGTAGTCCGGCAGGCTCGCGTAGTCCACGATCTCCCGGTTGATCCCGGGGTAGGTGCCCATCAGGCTGCCGCGGTCCGACGTGCCGTCCTCGGAGGCGAAGTAGACCTTCGTCGTCTGATCGGTGACGGCCGCGGTCGGGTCGGGGACGGCGATCCCCTGGTAGGCGGCGACGACGAGGCCGAGCACCAGGAAGATCAGGCCGAGGGTCGAGGCCAGCATGATCCGCCACGACGGGAGCCACCGGTGGATCCCGTGGTACCCGGGTCGCGGGTAGTTCCAGAACCGGTTCGGGGTGTCCTTGTCGCCGGGGCGGCCCGGGCGGCCTGCGGCGCGCGAAGTGGCGCGCGAGGTGGCGCGCCGTGCGTCCGAACGCGCCGGACGACCGGTCTTCCCAGCCACACAAACTCCCTCGGGTCGCACCTGTACGGCGCCACCGCGACGAGGGCGGGGCCGTTCCGCGCGTTCCAGTATGGGGGAGCCCACCGGGCCACGGTGCCTCGCCACCCCATCGCCGCGCGCCCTTCACCGGATCGGCACCGGTGACGTCGCGCACGTCACCTTGTGCCGATGTGTCGCCGTGGCATAGCCTCCGGATGTATCAGTTCGATACATCGAGACTCACACGGCAGCTACCGGCCACCCGGCGCGGGCGGCAGATCCAGGGACCACGATCGAGGAGGTGGGACGTGCGCGCACGCTCCGACGTCCTCGACCACGCCATCCTCGGCCTGCTCCACGGCTCCCCGATGCACGGCTACGAGCTGCGCAAACAGCTCAACCTCGTGCTCGGCTCGTTCCGGGCGCTGTCCTACGGCTCGCTCTACCCGGCCCTGCGTTCACTCGCCGAGCGCGGGCTGATCATCGGCTCGGATGCCGTCGTCGATGAGCGGGCCGTGGCCAGCAAACGGGCCCGCATCGTCTACCAGCTCACCGCCGCCGGCAA
>JAHIJU010000368.1 GCA_018898235.1 Actinomycetota bacterium
CAGAGCACCGCCGGGTCCGAGCTCGATACTGTCCGCAAGCACGGTTATCCCATTGTTGTAGTACATGAATCGGTCGGGCTCTGAGATTACCGTCCCGAGGATGCCCTCGTTGATATCCGACCTGGGGATTACCACACGGATGTTCTCGGCAAAAAGGTCGGCACCATGGCGAGTGAACCAGCCAGCGATCTCCGCTGCGCTTACCCGGCCGTAGTACATTCTCTGCGGATCGGAGGCGCGCCCCCAGTCAAGCATTTGAAGGTCGATGTCAACAGTGGGTCGGTTTCGCTCCGAAATTGCGTTGAAGAGCGCGCCCTGGCCAAAATGCATGTGTGATGCGAGAGGCTCGACGTCCTGAAGATCGTTGAGTTGCGCCAGCAGTTCGCTGATCGGCTGTTCAACCTCGGCAGCCAGTGGCTCGCTGGCGGTTGTAGCGGTGATCAGGCGAATTCTGGCTCCAGGCGTGCGAAGCAGCTCCCGCACCGCCACCTTGGTTTCCTCCGACGCGTGGACCGGCTCGTCGCCTGATTTCATTCCGAGAAGCGATCGTGTGCCGTGGAGGAACTTGAGCACTCCTGCCAAGTCCATCGAGCCGCTACCGTCCTGGCGCCACTTTGACTGCACGAGCACGACAAGCTTCGCAGCCTCGTCCACACCGATGGCGTCGATGCCGCGGTCTTCCTCACCGTCCGTGATTTCGACGATACGCGCCCCCTCTGCCAGGTCGCCGAAGACGAGTTTGACGGCATGGAGAGCCAGAACCCGAGAGAGGTTCTTGACGTCGTCCTGGGTTGGGTCCCAGTCGGTCTTCTCGTAGAGGCCTCGGACGTGTGTCTCGATCTGACTTACGTGGAACTTGCTCAACTGGAACCCCCTGCTCAGAGCGCCGACCGTGCAGCGCACCACTATATGGAGATCGCTGGCCGCCGTGGGGAACTAACGCATGCCCCTCTGCCGGCAGAGCATTGAGCCCGGTTGCCCGCGCGGACGGGAGTGGTGCGCAGTGGCTAGCGTCGGTGACGCACGGGAGCGACAGGCCAGGTTGCCGCGAGTGCCAGAGGAGTCACACACCTCATGCGATCTCCGGACAACGCCGGTTGTCGCCCCCGTCGCGTCTTGACCCGCCAAGGCGCACACCTGCGGCCGAGCACCCGCGGGAGGTCGGCATAGGCAAGGGCACGCGCCAACGCGAACAACGACGAGGTCGGATCCACTCGGGTCCCGGCATGGCGCCGGCGGGCGCCGCGTTCGGACTGACCGCGACCTCCACCCGCCTCCCCGCGGTCGCTCACATCGCGGGCCCGGCCGCGACGAACAGCGAGACCGCCCCCTCGAACCGAGAGTCCGAGCCGCTCCCCCGTCCGGACCCCAGGGCCGTCGCGCTCGATCACGGACTGACCACACTCGATGGCCTGGTCGCCGCACGCCGCGACGCCTGCGACGCCCTCGCTGAGCTCGACGCCGCGATCGACACGGCCGTCGCGCACCTTCGGGTCGATGGCGCGACCTGGGTTCAGATCGGCGCGGTGCTGCGGATCAGTCGCCAGGGCGCCCGACAGCGATTCGGCGCCAGCGCATCCCACACGGTCGTCGATCCCGGCCACTGATCCACCGATCCGGCACCACCCGTCGCGTCTTGCGCCTCCGTCTTGCACACCTGTGATCAGACGGGACCCGACGGAAGGGACGGCGCCCACGATGGATCAGATCCTGACGCTCAGCCCCGAGGACGTCGCACGAACCCTGGGCACCTCGCCGTGGTGGGTGCGCGAGCAGGCCCGCCGCGGGCGTATCCCGCACCTGCGGCTCGGCAAGGGCCGCATCCGGCTGCTTCCCGAGCACGTCGATGCCCTGATTGCGCTGTTCACCGTCGACGCCGGAGATGCGACCACCGCCGTGCCCGTCGACCTCGCAGCGCTCGGCGCGACCGCCAAGTCGACCCGCGCCCACCGCCGGCCTCCGCACGTCGAGGGCTCCGCACCCCTGTTCTGAACCCGCACTGCCGGCTACCGGTCGACGTCGCGACGGTGGTTCACGTTCACGACCGTGACGATGACCTCGTCGGCGTCGATCACGTCGATGACCCGGTACTGGCCCCGACGGGCCGACCAGTAGCCGGCAAGGTCGCGCAGCAGCTGCTTGCCGACGCGCTGCGGATTCTCGGCCAACGGCCCATTGACGAACTCCCTCACGGCGGCCGCGACCGACTCGGGCAGGGTGTTCTCGATCGCCCGCCGCGCCGGTGAGGTCCAGCGGATCCGGTACGTCACCGCCGCGGCAGCTCGGTCAGCTCAACCGTCGTGCCTGCCTCGATCTCAGCCCGCGCTTCGACCAGTCCCGCCATCAGAACCGGGTCCGACAAAATCTCCAGCGTCTCCTCGAGGGCCGCCAAGTCGTCGGGCGA
>JAHIJU010000369.1 GCA_018898235.1 Actinomycetota bacterium
CAGCGCGCCCGGGCGGATCATCGTGTCCAGCTTCGCCAGCCACGTGCACCGCATCCAGCAGGTGCTGGACGCCGCGCACGCCGGCGGGCGCAAGGTCGGGTTCGTGGGGCGGTCGATGGTCCGCAACATGAACATCGCCAAGGACCTGGGCTACCTGCACGTGCCCGACGGACTGCTGGTCGAGGCCTCCGCGCTGGACAAGCTGCCGGCCGACCGGGTCACCCTGGTGTGCACCGGGTCGCAGGGCGAGCCGATGGCGGCCCTGTCCCGGATGGCCAACGGCGACCACCAGATCAAGCTCACCGAGGGGGACACCGTGCTGCTGGCCAGCTCGCTGATCCCCGGCAACGAGACCGCGATCTACGACGTCATCAACAAGCTCACCGAACGTGGTGCGCGCGTCGTCCACAAGGGCAATGCCAAGGTGCACGTCTCGGGGCATGCCAGCGCGGGTGAGCTCGTGTACTGCTACCGCATCGTGCGCCCGCGTCACGTGCTGCCGATCCACGGCGAGTCCAAGCACCTGCACGCCAACGGCGCGCTGGCCGTGGCGGCGGGCGTGCCCGACGACAACGTCCTGGTGGTGCGCGACGGCGTGAGCATGGACCTGGAGAAGGGCAAGATCACGATCGTCGGGTCCGTGCCCGCCGACATGGTCTACGTCGAGGGCGGTGTCGTCGGCCGGGCGACGGAGGAGACGCTGCGCGAGCGGCGGATGCTGCGCGACGGCGGTGTGCTCACCGTCCTGGCGCTGCTCGAACCGTCCGCACACCGGCTCGCCGAGCCCCTGGAGTTCATCAGCCGCGGTGCGCTGATCGACGAGCAGGCGCTGGCCGCCGCGACCCGTGAGGTCGAGAAGGCCCTCGCCGGAATGGCGGCGAAGCGGGAGTCCGACGCCGCCGACCTCGACGACACGGTCCGCCGTGCCGTGCTGCGTGGTCTGCGCCGACGCACCGCGCGTGAACCCGTCGTTGTTGCGCTGGTCATGGACGCTTAACCCAGGTGGGGTAGCGTCCCGATTCGTGGGACGTTCCCCCGAATGGTTGAAGAGCGGCCCCCGTGCTGCCGATGATCCTGGTATGGCCACGTCCGGAACCATGCAGGAGTCGCGACCCCCCATCCGGCCCGGTTCAGAGCCCGCGGGCGGCGGCGCCGTGCCGGTCGCGACGCGCCCGCCCGCGCGGCGTCGGCGACGGCAGTGGGGGGCCGAGCGGCCCCGTCCGCCGCTGCCCGCCATCGAGGCGCCGGCGAGCGTCTCGGCCACCTGGATGGGTGGCCTGGCGATCGTCGCGACCGTGGTCGCCTACCTCGCCTACCTGGCCTTCACGGTGGTCGCCCAGCTCATCGACAAGGGCCTGCAGGACAGCCGGTACGTCGGCCAGACGCTGCTCTACGTCGTGATCATGGGCTTCCTCGTGTTCTCCGCGTTCCTGTACCTGTTGGCGCGCCAGGGCGCGCTGTTCCGGTCGCGGACGCATGTGCGTGTCCCGCGCGCGGAGATCGATGCGTTCATGACGGACATCCGACCGTCGCTCACCGTGCTCGTCCCCTCGTACTGCGAGAACCCCGAGGTGGTCCGTTCCACCCTGCTGTCGGCGGCACTGCAGGAGTACCCCGGGGTGCGCCTGGTGCTGCTGATCGACGACCCGCCCACGCCGTCCGACCCGGTCGCTGCCGCCAGCCTGGCGGGCTGCCGGGCCCTGCCGGGGGAGCTGACCGCGCTGTTGTCGGTCCCGCACGAGCGGTTCAGCGCCGCCCGCCGCGCCTACGAGGCCGCCGCCCGCGACGGGGGTGCGAGCACGCCCGACCAGCTGCGCACCCTCGGCCTGCACTTCGCCTGGGCCGGAGCCTGGCTGCGGGAGCAGCAGGCCGCGGCCCCGCGGACCTCCAACGCCGACGACTTCCTGGCCGATGAGGTGCTGGGTGGCCTGGCCGCCGACTTCGAGGTCACGGCCGGAGCCCTGTTCGGTGCGCTCGACCAGGGCGCGGCGGTGCCCACCGAGCGGCTGTCGCAGCTGTGCCGGCGGCTGGCGTGGACGTTCGACGCGACCATCTCGTCGTTCGAGCGCAAGGCGTACCTGAACCTGCCGCACGATGCGAACAAGGCGATGAACCTCAACGCCTACATCGCCCTCATGGGGCGCCGCGTGCGGTCCGTCGAGACCGAGATCGGCCGTGTCCTGCGGGACAGTGAAGCACCGGACGCCCAGGAGATCCCCGACAGCGACTACCTGCTCACCCTGGACGCGGACAGCGTGCTGCTGCGCGAGTACTGCCTGCGCCTCGTGCACCACCTCGAGCAGCCGGGCAACGCCCGGGTCGCGGTCGCCCAGACGCCCTAC
>JAHIJU010000370.1 GCA_018898235.1 Actinomycetota bacterium
AGCGGCGGTGATCCGCTCGCCGACGACGGGGTACTCGTCGGGATCGATCGGGACCTGATCCGGTGCCAGCGGGTGCCACGAGGTAGACCTGGATCGCCAGCGGAACGCGGCTCGAGAGACGGGCGAGTCGATGCCGGACGACCATACGTAATGCGCGACGACGGCGGGTGCCGCCGTCGGTTCGCTTCGTTGGCCAAGGTCGGTGATGGAAGCGGTCACCTAATCACTTCTCCTGGCGGACGGCTCCCGCGGTCACATCGCGTGTCAGGCAGGTCGGGAGTCCGTCGGCCCCGCATCGAGAGTGCCATTCCGGTCCCAGCCGGAGAAACGCGTCGGAGCGCCGAGAATCACTCTTCTCGGGCCTTGGTGGCGCCATATCGTCGTGCCAGATGCGCCAACGCCTCCCCCCTCGTTGCGGCGACGAGCTCGTGCTCGTACAGTCCCGCTTGGTTAAGCCTGATGGTGCCGGTGAAGTGCCACAGCCCATCGGGGCCCAGCACTCGATCGTTGTTGACACCATCGACGACCCGCCGCCTGACCACGCCGCTCGGAGTATCGCGAGACCGCCCATCTCTGACAATGAAGAAGTAGGCCCACGAGGGGTCGTCGTCCGCGGGATCCTCGGATGGTGCGATCTCGTTCACGATGATCCTTCCGGCGCGGTCATGACGTGTCGATCCCAGCTCGCCACCGGTCCAGTTGGGCGAGCGCTACTTCAGTCGCGACCGGAATCAGGTCATGGTCGTACATTCCGATGTCATTCAATCGTATCGAGGCGGTTGCCTTCCACGCGTCATTTTCCGTGGATGCCTGGTCCTGGTGGTGGCCGTCGACAGTTCGTCTACGAACCATTCCTCGGGGCCTCTCGATCGTGTCGCCCAGCCACAAGATGAAGAAGTAGTGCCACGCGGGATCGCTGTCTGGCGCATCGCGGGCTCCTGGCGGGTCAGCCATCGGGGCTCCGGAGAATGCGGTCGGGGAGGAATGATCGTGTGGCGCCCTCGAGCCGCGGGACGGCAGCGAGGACCTGACGGCCCTGGCTGCGCAGTCTCGCCGAGGTTCGTGTGCTGCGCCCGGCCGTCGGCGACGGCGCGTGGATCGTATAGGCCCCCGTCACTGACCGTGAGGGGGATCGGCGCGATGTCGGCGATGCGGGTCGGCCGTCGCGGTCAGGGCTGGCCGGTGGGTGCGGTGAGTGGGCAGGGGCCGGTGAACGTCCTGAGTCGGGTGAGGGTGGCGGGCCCGTTCTGACGGGCGGCGGACAGTTGGGCGCACAGCTGGTCGTCGAGCACGGCGAGGGGCGGAGGCCAGTCCGTGGGAGGTGCGTACCCGGCGGGGTTGAGCTCTTCGAGGACGATGAGCGGGGCCGGTGTGTCGAGCCTGCGGTCGGGCACGCCGTGCCAGGTGCTGCCGGGGCGTTGGGCCACCTGGCGATGTTGCGGGTGCGCGGAGAACGCTGACAGGTCGCGTCCGGTGCGGGTGAGCGGCGCGAGGACGGTACGGGCCGCGAAGATCTCAGTGGCGACATCAACGCTCCTCGAGATAGATGTGCCAGTACGTGCCGTCCTCGGACAGTTCCAGGTCGGTCACGACCACGTCAGCCTCGCGTGAGATCAGCACCTCGGCCTCGTGCCTGTACCTGGACAGCCCGCTGGCTTCCACGCCTGACCATTCATCGATGTCGACGATAGCGTTGCCGTCCGCGCGGACGTCCTCCGCAGCCGCCACGTCTGTGGACGATGACTGGAAGAACCTGTCCGGGTAGCGTTCGCCCACGCGTATGGTCGTGAGCGCGTCGGGAGGAATCGTTGTCCCGCGTCAGGGTCTCACCGGTGACGGTGGGCAGCTTCCTCAGCCCGAGATCGCATTGTCGATATCGGTCTGGAACCGTGTGGTGTCGGTGGGGGAGGAGTCCACGTAGCCGTGCAGCAGGCCGTTCATCCCGCGGTAGCCCTCGCCGGTCGTGTGGCGGCAGATCGCCGTGACCTCACCCGGGGTCAGGCTTCCGCGGCGCTCTGCCACCGCCACCGCCACCGCCTGCGCCCACGCGGCCAGATCGCCTCCGTCGCGCGGGTGCACAACGTCCGACACACCCGGCAACGCTTGCCGCAAACCCTGGTCGGGCACGGCAGGGACGGCGGGGATGGTCGCGTACGCGGGTTCGACGGGTGCGTGACCGGCAGGGACCGGTTCCGCGGTGCGGGGCTCGGCGCGGCCGGGTGCGTGGGTCGGGGTGAAGACCCACTCGCCGACCGGTGTGTGTCGTGGGTTGGTGAGGTGGGGTCGCCGAGCAGGCCGATGAGGGTGGCGCGCCTGCGGGTGAGCGTTCTGGCAGCTGTGGTGACCAGATCATCGGCGAGTGGCAGTGCCCGGTCGCCCCGGCGCGGGGCCTCCAGGAGGGTGTCGGTCGGTCGGATGCCGCCGCGTACGGCCCAGGCCCCGCCTTGGACGAGGATGTTGGCGCTGAGCTCGGCGATGCGGGACGACGTGGCGGCCGGGGAAGCGCCCTTGAGTGCGTCAGAGTCCCCCGCTGACTGGGGCTCAGCCCGGCGGGACCAGCGCCTGCGCGACCGCGTTGATCTGCTCGGCCGTCAGCGGGTGGGGCAGTCCGGCCTGGGCCAGCCGGAGGACCTGGTCAGGGACTCGCGCGCCGTAGGTCTCGACGTAGTAGGCGAGATCCTCGCTCCACACGTAGGTGCCATCCGTCATGACGTTCATCCCGCTGACTGGGCCGGTTTCGGGGCGGAAGTGGTCGCGGGTCCGAGCTGTGGTTGCCATGACGACAGACCCGGCTCGCAGGTAGCGAGCCACTTGCTCTCGAGTGGGGACAGGCAGCGGATCGATCAGCGCATCTCGCAGGCTCGGGCCGTGCGGGTCTCCATGCTCAAGCTCGCGAAAGAAGCCGATCTCCCTGGGAATCACTGTGGTACCTTCCTTCCCGGCCAGAATGTCTTCCATTCTCCCGTGAGATGAAAGCGATCCGGTCCGATACCTGTGCGACCGTCTGAGAATATCCAGAGAGTATCTGATGGGGCTTCGACTGGGGACCCAAGTGCGTCAGCGAGGCGTTGCGCCAGTCCATCAGGAAGAGCCCCTGTGCTGCAGCTCAGAAGACGGACTGGGCCCCCTGCATAGTCTGATTGTCGTCGTATGAGGTCTGCCAGCACGCGATGACTGACGATCTCGCCCGGTGGCCTTCCAGGTCGTCGGCGTAGGTCTGCAGGTGCCCGGCGGCCGACCCGAACGCGGTCGCCAGGCCGTTCGCTGAGGTCACCGCGGGGTCCATCAGGGCGTAGACCTGCTCCTGCTCGGGCGCCTGGTAGCAGCCCGACAGGCCCTGCCAGGCCGAGGCGACACCCTCGGTCGCGTCCACCGCGACCGTGCCCATCGCGCGGATCGAGGACGCTGCCGTGCGGATCTGCTCGGTGTCCAGGTCCGAGGCGGACGCCACGAACGCGTCCGGGTCGATCAACCCGTCACTGGCGGTGCACACCCGCGGTCCCATACCCACCCCCGCTCAGCCGAGCGTGCCGTGATCGGCGAAGAAGGAGAAGTCGCCCGACCCGGCCGACCTGAGCGCCTCGTCCTGGAAGGTGGCAGCCATCTCCTCCTGCCCGTCGCGGTAGGCGATCGTCGCATTCGCCACCCCGACGAGACCTGCGTTGATCCGGTTGCCGATGTTCGACAGGGTGACCGCCTGGTCCTCGAACAGCGCCTGGACGGCGCCCGGCACAGCTTGAGTGATCCCGCCACCCCAGGTCAGGGCCTCCACCGCTGCGGTGAGCTTCGCCTCGGTCATCGACGTGGCGAGGCCCTGGGCCGAGTCCTCGACCCCCGACAGCACCCCCTGGACGTCGGTCGGTTCGATCCGCCACCCCGTCATCGCCGCCCCCTCATGCTCGATCTGCCAGCCGTCCGCCCACCGCGTCGGCGATCGCCTGTGCGACAGCCCGCCCCGCGGTCGCGTCCCCGTAGGGAATGGTCACATCGGTCCACAGCCCGAAGGCCGACGGCGGGTCGACCACCCCCGCTGCGGCCGCACGCGGTTCGTGCACCGGGAACGTGCCCAACACCTGCAGCAACGGGTGGCCGTCGACGTCGAGGAGCTGCCTGACCTGCCCCTGGCGGTACTCCAGCAGACGCCCGGCCGGGTGCAGCGGGGCCGCGGCCGCGACGATCACCGTCGTCGTCGGCTCGATGTCGGACAGCAGCACCAGCTCGGTCGGCACGCCCTACACCTCCCGGTCCAGGCCGGTGAGACGCAGTACTGGGGAACGTCGCAGGATGTGGTTCGTCGCCAGATCAGGTTCGAGGCGAAGGGATATGCCGACTTCCCGAGTTCGCCCACCCCCTGAACGCCTTGCGTGACTCGTATCGAGGCGTTCAGGGGGTGGGCGCTAGTACCGCGTGTCGTTAGTTGGTCTAGCGCTCAGCCGCACCAGCTGCGCACGGTCCTCGTCATTGATCACCAAACCGGGGCAGCACGATCCGCCACGCCCCATGACCCCAAATCCTCAGCAGGTCTTCGACGGCGGGTGCGGGGTTGGTTCAGCGGGCGCGGATCCTGCTGGCGGCCGGGTCGGGGATGGCGGACGCGGACTGGACGGAGGACTCCGATGCGCATGCCTTGCTCGGGGACCGTCCCCGCTCGCGACGGTTCGGCTGGGGGAAGCTGGCGAGGGCCGCGGCCGCTTCGTCTCGGGCGGATGACGTCTCGGCCGACCGGCGTAGACCGATCCGCCGATTGGCGGGACCGCATCCCTGCAGCTGGCGGCGATCGCGACGTCGCGCATTCACCGAGGCCCGCGGTGCTCTAGCGTTCCTATCGAGGTGAGGAGACCGGATGTTACGAGTCGTGATCGTCGACGACGAGGCCCTGGTGCGCAGCGGGTTCACGATGATCCTGAACTCCACCGACGACATCCGCGTGGTCGGGACCGCTGCCGGAGTCGAGGCGCTCGACGTCATCAAAGCGGAGAAGCCGGACGTGCTGCTCCTGGACATCCGCATGCCGCAGCTCGACGGTCTCACCCTGCTGGGCCTGGTCACCCGGCTGCCGAGTCCGCCGGCTATCGCCATGCTGACGACCTTCGACGCGGACGAATACGTCATGGCCGCGCTCGGCGCCGGCGCTTCCGGGTTCCTGGTCAAAGACACCGAGCCGGAGCAACTCGCCCAGTACGTCCGCGCCCTAGCAGCCGGCGCGGTCGTCCTCTCCTCGCGCGCCTCTCGGACGCTGCTGGACACGCATCCCGCGCTCGTGGCGACCCTCGACGAAGAGGCCGGGCGCGTCTCCGGTCTCACCGAGCGCGAACGTCAGGTGCTGGTCTTGGTGGCCGAGGGTCTGTCGAACGCTGACATCGGTGCACGCCTGTACCTGGGTGCGGGAACGGTGAAGGACCACGTCAGCGCCATCCTGGCGAAGCTCGGCGTGGCAAGCCGCGTTCAGGCCGCTCTCGCCGCTCAACGGGCCGGCTTGCTGACGGAACGGCCCGGCGAGCCGTGAGTCGCCATCTGGGACTCTGGCGGCGCATCCCCGGCTGGGCGACAGACGTGATCGCGGTGGCGGTCGCTGCGGTCGACGTCTTCCTGGACATCTCCGCCCCCGGCCCCTTTGCGATCGGCACCTGCGTGCTCGCGGGCGCCGCCCTCCTGATCCGACGACCCTGGCCGCTGCTCGCCTTCGCTCTGACCCTCCCCGCCGCCCTGGTGGCCAATATCCTCGCAGCTCCCATCATCGCGCTGTTCGCCTTGTCCGCGAGGTCGCGTCGACGCTGGCTCCTCGTGGTCTGCGGTGCGCTCTTCGCGGCGGCGGAGGCCATCGGATGGCCGATCACCGAGCAGTTCACCCGCGACCAGAACTGGACCGCCGTCACGTTCGTCTACCAGCTGGCGACGGCCGCCGCTCCGATCCTGCTCGGTCAGCTCGTCCAGGCGGCGGCGGACCTGCGCGCCCGGATCGACGAGATCG
>JAHIJU010000371.1 GCA_018898235.1 Actinomycetota bacterium
ACACCGACACCACCGCCAGCACCGACGGGTACCACCGGCTCACCGGCCGGGGCACCGCCTACGTCCTGGTCAACGGCCACGCGCCCGGGGTCGACGCACCGTCGCTGTCCACCGACGACGACGTCGCGGTCGAGCAGGCGATCGCCCACCTCACCTCGCTGGGCCATCGTCGGATCGGCCTGGCCGTCGGCCCCCTCCGCTACGTCCCGGCACAGCGCAAGCGTGACGCGTTCGTCGCCCGGCTCACGGGCCTCGGCGACCCGGCCGCCGACACGCACGTCAGGTCCACGCTGTTCACCGTCGAAGGTGGGCACCAGGCGGCCGCGGCGCTGCTGGACAGCGGGCACACCGCCATCGTCTGCGGATCCGACCTCATGGCGCTCGGCGCCATCCGGGCGGCACGCTCCCGCGGCCTGCGGGTACCCCAGGACGTCTCGGTCGTCGGGTTCGACGACTCACCGCTCGTCGCCTTCAGCGACCCGCCGCTCACAACCGTGCGCCAACCCGTCGCCGCACTCGGCCGGGCGGCCGTCAACGCCCTCCTCGCCGAGATCGCCGGCACACCGGTGGCCCGCGGCGAGCTGCTGTTCGCACCCGAGCTCGTCGTCCGCGGCTCCACCGGCCCGGCGCCTGATGCTGCCGCCTGACCCCACCGCACCCCCACCCCGGAAGGCCCCCGAATGACCGCCACCCCCGCGCGCGAGCGCACCGTGCACCAGGCCGACGCCGTCGACGGACCGTGGTGGCGCCATGCGGTGATCTACCAGGTGTACCCGCGCTCCTTCGCCGACTCGGACGGCGACGGCATCGGCGACCTGCCCGGCATCACCGCGCGCCTCGACCACCTCGTCGACCTCGGCGTGGACGCCCTGTGGCTGTCGCCCTTCTACGTCTCGCCGCAGGCCGACGCCGGGTACGACGTGGCCGACTACCGCGACGTGGACCCGGTGTTCGGCACGCTGGACGACATCGACGCGTTGCTGGACAAGGCCCACCGGCTCGGGCTGCGGGTCGTCGTCGACCTGGTGCCGAACCACACCTCCGATGAGCACCTCTGGTTCGCCGCCGCCCGCGCCGCGGCACCGGGTTCACCCGAACGCGCCCGCTACCTGTTCCGCGACGGACGGGGCCGGCACGGGGAGCTGCCGCCGAACAACTGGACGTCCATGTTCGGCGGCCCCGCGTGGACCCGCATCACCGAGGCGGACGGGCGCCCGGGCCAGTGGTACCTGCACCTGTTCGACACCAAGCAGCCGGACCTGGACTGGTCCAACCCGCAGGTGCGCACCGAGTTCGAGGACGTGCTGCGGTTCTGGCTGGACCGCGGCGTCGACGGCTTCCGGGTCGACGTCGCGCACGGACTGGTCAAGGCCGACGGACTGCCGGACTGGGCGGGCGTCGTCACGATGATCGACGGGTCCGACCCGGTGGACGGCGGCGCCGCCCCCCACGGGCGCACCAGCCCGATGTTCGACCAGGACGGCGTCCACGAGGTCTACCGCGCCTGGCGCACCGTGCTCGACTCGTACCCCGGGGACCGCGCGATGGTCGCCGAGGCCTGGGTCGAACCGCTCGAACGCCTGGCCCGGTACGTGCGGCCCGACGAGATGCACCAGGCGTTCAACTTCTCGTTCCTGTCGGCCGGCTGGGACCCGGCCGCGCTGCGCTCGGTGATCGACCGGTCGTTCGCCGCCAACGACACCGTCGGCGCCCCGACGACCTGGGTGCTGTCGAACCACGACGTCGTCCGCCACGCCTCCCGGCTCGGGCTGTCCGACCCGACGCGACGGCCGAACGGCATCGGCGACGGCGACGAGCAGCCCGATGCCGAGCTCGGCCTGCGCCGCGCGCGCGCCGCCAGCCTCCTGGTGCTCGCCCTGCCCGGGTCCGCCTACCTGTACCAGGGCGAGGAGCTCGGGCTGCCGGAGCACACCGCCCTGCCCGACGAGCTGCGCCAAGACCCGACCTACACCCGCAGCGGCGGGGCCGAACGGGGCCGCGACGGGTGCCGCGTACCGCTGCCGTGGCAGCAGGACGCACCGGCATTCGGCTTCTCCCCGAACGGCGCCAGCTGGCTGCCGCAGCCCGCCGGGTGGCGCGAGTTCACGGTCGACGCCCAGCGCGGACGACCGGGGTCGACCTACGAGACGTACCGCAGCGCGCTCAGGCTGCGCCGCCAGCACCAGCTGGCCGCCGGCGACCTCACCTGGCTCCCGTCCGACCCGGAGGTGCTCACGTTCACCAACGGGCGTGTGCTGGTGGTCACCACCATGGGGTCGGCCGCCGTGCAGCTGCCGCCGGGCGCCCGGGTGCTGATCTCCTCCGACACCTCGCAGACCGGTGACGTCGTCGCTCCCGACACCACCGTGTGGGCCCTGCTGGACTGATCGGCGGTCGAAGCCCCGCCCCGGCCACCGACAGCGGGCGGGCGCCGGCGGGTCAGCCGCCCGAGACCGAGAGCTCGGCCTGCGCCAGCTCCGCGCGGAACTGGGCGGACAGCTCACGGGAGTCGAGCCAGCCGTCCGGCACGGCGGGCCGCTTCGGCGACCCCGCGCGCCCGCGCGGCCCCTCGGCGGGCTCGCCCGGGTACGGCTGGTCGAGGTCGAGCTCGCCCAGCAGATCGTCGAGCTCGACGAGCGTGGACACCATCGCCATCCGGGCCCGCAGCGCAGAGCCGACGACGTACCCCTTGAGGTACCACGCCATGTGCTTGCGCATCTCGCGCAGCGCCTTCTCCTGGCTCGGGAACACCTCGACCATGAGCTGGGCATGGCGTCGGATCGTCGCGGCCACCTCGCGCAGACCCGGGCGCACCCGCACGTCCGACCCGGCGAACGCCGCGGCCAGATCGGCGAAGAGCCACGGCCGGCCCTGGCAGCCGCGACCGACCACGACGCCGTCGCACCCGGTCTGTGCCACCATCGCCAGGGCGTCCTCCGCCGACCAGATGTCACCGTTGCCGAGCACCGGGATATCGGTCACGGCCTGCTTGAGCCGGGCGATCGACTCCCAGTCCGCCGTGCCCGAGTAGTAGTCGGCCGCCGTGCGGGCGTGCAGCGCCACCGCCGCCACCCCGCAGTCCTGGGCGCGCAACCCGGCCTCGACGTACGTGAGGTGGTCGTCGTCGACGCCCTTGCGCATCTTGACCGTGACCGGCACGCCGACCGGTGCGGCGGCGGTGACCGCGGACTGCACGATCGCCGCGAACAGGTCCCGCTTCCAGGGCAGCACCGCTCCCCCGCCCTTGCGCGTCACCTTGGGCACCGGGCAGCCGAAGTTGAGGTCGACATGGTCGGCCAGCCCCTGCTCGACCAGCATCCGCACCGCGGCGCCCACGGTCGCCGGGTCGACCCCGTAGACCTGCACGGACCTCGGCTGCTCGTCCGGGGTGAACGTGATGATCCGCAGCGCCTCGGGGTTGTGCTCCACGAGCGCACGGCTCGTGACCATCTCGGCCACGTACAGGCCGGCACCCTGCTCCCGGCACAGCCGCCGGAACGCGGCGTTCGTCACCCCCGCCATCGGCGCGAGCACCACCGGCGTGGTGGCCACCAGCGGTCCGATCCGCAGCGGTGGTAGCACGGCACCGGGGCCCGGGGCAGTCGTCGTCACCGCACCATTGTCCGGCACGGCGGCCAGGCCCCGCTCAGCGCAGCAGCCACCCGTTCTCGGCCGCGATGCGGCCGGCCTCCGCCCGGGTCCGCGCCCCCGTCTTTCCGATGGCCGCCGACAGGTAGTTGCGGACCGTCCCCTCGGACAGGTAGGTGCCGCGCGCGATGTCGGCCACCGTCCCCCCATCGGCCGCGGCCCGCAGCACATCCTGCTCACGCGCCGTGAGCGGGTTCGCCCCGACGGCCAGGGTCGCGACCGCGAGGTCGGGGTCCACGACCCGCAGCCCGGCGTGCACCCGCCGGACGGCATCGGCCAGCTGCTCGGCCGGGGTGTCCTTCACGAGGAACCCGCTGGCACCGGCCTCCAGGGCGCGGCGCAGGTACCCGGGCCGGCCGAACGTCGTCACGATGAGCGAGCGGCAACCGGGCAGCTCGGCGCGCAGGGCGGCAGCCGCGCCGATCCCGTCCAGCCCCGGCATCTCCACGTCGAGGAGTGCGACCTGCGCACCGGCCGCGCGCGCTGCAGCCACCACCTCGTCCCCGCGGCCGACCTGCGCCACCACCTCCAGGTCGTGTTCGAGGTCCAGCAGGGCCGCCAGGGCACCGCGGACCAGGGCCTGGTCGTCGGCCAGCAGCAGCCGGATCGACTGGTTCATCGCCCTGCCTCTTCCTGCATCGTCGTCATCGGACAGCACCCGCGCGCACCGTGAGCCGGTACCCGCCGCCGGGCACGCCGCCGGACTCCACGCTGGCCCCCACCGCACGGGCGCGTTCGGCCAGACC
This sequence comes from Actinomycetota bacterium, assembly GCA_018898235.1. GTDB lineage: Bacteria > Actinomycetota > Actinomycetes > Actinomycetales > Cellulomonadaceae > Cellulomonas. The sequence goes on from JAHIJU010000371.1 coordinate 4,395, forward strand.
CGGCAGCCCGTTGCCGCCGCCGGCATCCTGAGGTCCCGGCCCGGGGCTGTCCGTCCCCCTCGGTCCGGTCCCGGGCCGTCCCGGCGCGGCCTGGTCCGTCCGGGCACGCCCGTCCCCGGGCCGCCCGGCGGCACCCGAGGTCGGGCCACGTCCGTCGTCCTCGACGACCAGGCAGTCCGCGGTCATCGTGATGAGCACGTTCGAGGCGGCCGAGTGGCGCAGCACGTTGGTCACGCCCTCACGGACGGCCCACGCGAACAACGGGCGCAACCGTTCGGGCACCTCATCGGCCACCGTCGGAACCTGGGCCTCGATCCCGGCGCTGTCGAGCGCGTGCCGGGCACCGGCCAGCTCCCCGGCCAAGGTCACGTCCCGTGTCGCCGTCACCATCGCGCGCACGTCCGCCAGCGCCGTGCGGGCCAGCGCCTGCACCTGCGCGATCTCGTCGCGGGCCCGGGGCGGGTCGACCTCGACCAGGCGGCCGGCCAGCTCGGCCTTGACCGCCACCACGGTGAGGGTGTGCCCGAGGATGTCGTGCATGTCCCGGGCGATCCGCTCGCGCTCGCGGTCCACGGCGAGCACCGCGACCTGGTCCTGCGCCTCACGCAGGTCCCGGTTGGCGGACATCAGACTGGTGAAGCCGACCATGGCCGAGGACGCGAGCGCGAGCGACAGCGCGAGGTCGTCGAAGGTCTGCCAGCCCGGGACCACCCGCGGGACGACGAACACCGCGGCCAGCGCCACCAGCACGACCGCGATCGCCTGCCGGAACGGGCGCGTGAGGATCGCCGACACCGCCAGGAAGATGAGACCCACGAGCGCCACCTGGTGCGCCGCCAGACCGGCGAGGGCCACGCAGACCGCCTGGGTGGCCAGTGCCGGCCATGCCCATCGCCAGCCCCCATGGCGGCGCCGTCTGCGCTGGGAGCCCCCGAGGGCCGTCACCAGGAACACGGCGGCCTGACCCGCGACGGCAGCCAGCGAGATCGTGCGCGCCGCCCCCGGTGCCGCCTCCCAGGCCGCCTGCCAGGGCTGGAGGAGGAAGAGCACCCACACCGCCCCGAGCAGGGGGCCGACCACGCGCATCGCCGGCCGGCGCTCCCCGTCCGCCCACAAGGCGCCGGACGGGGAGCGATCTGCGGCGGACATGGTCGCCACGCTAGCGATGCTCAGACACGTGCCGTGTCGCGGCGGAACCGCCACGCGGCGCCGGCGACGAACACCGCACCCCAGCCGATCACGTTGATGTAGGCCCACGCGCTCGGGCTCGTGCCGAGCAGGGGCGACCGGGTCAGCTCGGCCAGACCGTAGGTCGGGATGAACTTCGCGATGGTGGCGAACACACCGCCGTCGATCGGCACGAACAACCCGCCGGCGAAGGCCAGCAGCGCCAGCACCGGCCCGAGGATCTGCATCACGTTCTCGGCCGGCAGGAGGTAGCCCATGAACAGCCCGAACGCCGCGAACACGGCCGAGCCGACCCAGGCCACCAGTGCGCCGAGCACCAGCGCCGACGCGCTGATCTGTGCCCCCGAGGCCAGCCCCACAGCGCAGGTGACCAGCACCGAGGCCAGCGCGAACACCAGCGCGCTCACCACCTTGGTGAGCACATAGGCGGCCGGCCGCAACGGGGTCAGCCGCAGCTGGCGGCTCCAGCCCTGCGCCCGTTCGACGCTGACCCCGGCCCCGCCGCTCGTGGTGGCCAGCATGGCGCCGTACAGGGCCATCGAGATCATCACGTAGGCGGTCACGTTGCCGTTGCCCACCGACTGCGTGCCGTAGGACGACTGGGTACCGAACAGCAGGAAGAACACCGGCGGCATGACGAGCGTGAAGATCACGGTCCGTCGGTTGCGCACCAGGCGGCGCAGCTCGGTGCGCAGGTAGACCGGCTGCCACAGGCTGGCACGGGGCGCGGTCGCCAGGGCCGGGACGGGCGGGTGGGTCGTGGTCATCGCAGGCTCCCGGTGGTGACGGCCGCGGACTCGGCGGCGGCGAGCACGGGCACGTCGGAGGTGAGCGTGAGGAACGCCTCCTCCAGCCCGAGGGAGGTGATCTCCAGGTCATGGGCGCCCGCCGTGCTCAGCAGCACCCTGGCGAGGGCGTCGGAGGTCCGGGTGTGCAGCTGGACCCGGTCCCCGCGGTGCTCGACGCGGTCGACCCCCGGCAGGGCGGAGAGCTCGGCCACCGTCATCGGCGCATCGAGCACGGCCGACACGACCCGGCCCGAGGCGACCGCCCGCACCTGGGCCGCCGTGCCGTCGGCCACGACCCTGCCGCGGCTGAGCAGCACGATCCGGTCGGCGTAGGCATCCGCCTCCTCCAGGTAGTGGGTGGCGAACAGGATCGTGCGCCCCTGGGCGGCATCGGCCCGGATCGCGTTCCAGAAGTCCCGTCGGCCCGCCACGTCCATCCCGGTGGTCGGCTCATCGAGGATGAGCAGGTCCGGGTCGGGCAGCAGCGCGAGGGCGAACCGCAACCGCTGCTGCTGCCCACCCGAGCACGAACCGACCCGTCGATCCGCCGCATCGGCCAGCCCGGCACGCTCGATCGCCAGGCCCACCGCCGCCGAGGTGCCGTAGAAGGACGCCATGAGGTCGAGGGTCTCGCGCACCGTGAGGTCCTTGAGCAGGCCACCCGTCTGCATGACGGCGCTCACCCGGCCGCGCGCGATGGCCTCGGACGGTTCGTGGCCGAGCACGCGGACCGTCCCGGAGTCGGGGACCGCCAGGCCGAGCACCATGTCGATCGTCGTGGTCTTGCCGGCGCCGTTCGGGCCGAGGAACGCCACGACCTCCCCGGGCCGCACGGCCAGGTCGAGGCCGTCGACGGCGCGGACGGTGCCGGCCGGGGTGCTGAAGCTCTTGTGCAGCCCTCGAAGGTCGAGAGCCAGGTCGTCAGTGGTCATGGCCCCAGCCTGCCGGGGCCGGGCCAGGCACACCGCCGACGGCCATCACGGGTCGGCCATGACGGATGTCATGGCCGACCCGCCGAACGGTCAGGCTCCGACGAGCCGGGCGCCCAGGTAGGCCACGACCTGGTCGAGGGCCACCCGCTCCTGGCGCATGTCATCGCGGTGCCGCACCGTGACGGCCTGGTCCTCCAGGGTGTCGAAGTCGACCGTGAGGCAGAACGGCGTGCCGATCTCGTCCTGGCGACGGTAGCGCCGGCCGATCGCCCCGGCGTCGTCGAAGTCGACGTTCCAGTACTGGCGCAGCTCGGCGGCCAGGTCGCGGGCCTTGGGCGAGAGCGCTTCACCACGCGACAGCGGCAGGACGGCGGCCTTCACCGGGGCGAGGCGCGGGTCCAGGCGCAGCACGACGCGCGTGTCCACGCCGCCCTTGGTGTTGGGGGCCTCGTCCTCGTGGTAGGCCTCGACCAGGAACGCCATGAGCGAGCGGGTGAGCCCCGCGGCGGGTTCGATGACGTACGGCATGTACCGCTCGCCCTTGCCCTGGTCGAAGAACGACAGGTCTTGGCCCGAGTGCTCCGAGTGGGTCGTCAGGTCGAAGTCGGTGCGGTTGGCGATGCCCTCGAGCTCACCCCACTCGCTGCCGGTGAAGCCGAACCGGTACTCGATGTCCACCGTCCGCTTGGAGTAGTGCGACAGCTTCTCCTTCGGGTGCTCGTAGTGGCGCAGGTTGTCCCGGTCGATGCCCAGGCCCGTGTACCAGTCGGTGCGGGTGTCGATCCAGTACTGGTGCCAGGTCTCGTCGGTGCCCGGCTCGACGAAGAACTCCATCTCCATCTGCTCGAACTCGCGCGTGCGGAAGATGAAGTTGCCCGGCGTGATCTCGTTGCGGAACGACTTGCCGATCTGGCCGATCCCGAACGGCGGCTTCATCCGCGCCGCGGTGTAGACGTTCTTGAAGTTCACGAAGATGCCCTGTGCGGTCTCGGGACGCAGATAGTGCAGCCCGGACTCGTCCTCGACCGGGCCGAGGTACGTCTTGAGCATCATGTTGAAGTCGCGCGGCTCGGTCCACTGGCCCCGGGTCCCGCAGTTCGGGCACGGCAGGCCGGCGAGCCCGCCCTCGGCCTCGTGACCCTTGCGCTCGGCGAACTCCTCGAGCAGCTGGTCCTCACGGAACCGCTTGTGGCAGGACAGGCACTCGGTCAGCGGGTCGGTGAAGACCCCGACGTGACCGGAGGCGACCCACACCTGCCGGGGCAGGATCACCGAGGAGTCGAGGCCGACGATGTCGTCGCGCCGGGTCACCATCGCGCGCCACCACTGACGCTTGATGTTCTCCTTGAGCTCGACACCCAGCGGTCCGTAGTCCCAGGCCGAGCGCGTGCCTCCGTAGATCTCCCCCGCGGGAAAGACGAAGCCGCGCCGTTTGGCGAGCGAGATGACGTTGTCGAGACGGCTGACGGGTGCCACGGTCGGTCCACTCCTGGGTCGAGGTTCCCCGCGGCTGGCGGTCGCGGGGTGAGCCCGGCCAGGCTACCGGGCCCGAGGTGCCGGGTGCGTCGAGGGCTCCGCAATCTGACGGAACGTCAGGTCAGGGCCAAATGAGGTGACCCTACAATCGACGGATGGAGGATCCGGCTGCGGCCTACGGACTGGGCGGCAAGCCGTTCTGGTTCGTCGTCCTCGCATTGTTCGCCATCGTGATGGTGCGCTCCCATGCGACCTACTGGGTCGGCCGCGCGGTGGCCCGGGGCGCCCAGCTCGAGACCGAGCACCGCGTCGGCCCGCGTTGGTGGCTGGCGGTGCTGGACCGCGTGGACCGATGGTCACGCACCCCGGGTGCCGCACGGGGACTGGCGCTCGTGCACCGCTGGGGACCGTTCGCGGTGGCCCCGGCCTACGTCGTCGTCGGCCTGCAGACCGCCGTCCTGCTGGCCAGCGGGCTGCTGCGGATGCCCTACGTGCGGTTCCTCCCGGCCTCCGTGATCGGCGCCGGCGCCTGGGCGCTGATCTGGAGCACGGTCGGGATGGCCGCCCTGTGGGCCGCCCTCGGGCTCGCCGCACGTTCCGGCTGGGGACTGGCGGCCGTTGCCGTCGTCGTGGCCGGCGCTGTGACCGTCGTCGTCGTGCGCCACCGCCGCACCACCGCGCACGAACCGGCCGCCGACTGACCCCGACCGGCCCGGTCCTCGACCGGTCGGCTAGTCCTCGACCGGTCGGCTGGCCTGGTCGACGGCCTTGCCGTAGCGGCGATCACGACGGGCGTACGTCTCGATCGCACGCCACAGGTGACGGCGGTCCACGTCGGGCCACGGTTCGTCGAGGAAGACGAGCTCCGCGTACGCGGACTGCCAGAGCATGAAGTTCGACGTGCGCTGCTCGCCCGAGGTGCGCAGGAACAGGTCGACATCGGGCAGGTCCGGCTCGTCCAAGAAGCGCTGCACCGTGCGCTCGTTCACCGACGAGGCCTTGAGCCGACCCGCCGCGACCTCCTGCGCGATCGCCCGGGCCGCATCGGCGATCTCGGCGCGGCCGCCGTAGTTCACGCACATGGTCAGGGTGCATACGTCGTTGCCGCGCGTGCGCTCCTCAGCCGTCTCCAGCTCGGTGATCACCGAACGCCACAGCCGTGGGCGACGGCCGGCCCAGCGCACCCGCACCCCCCACGAGTCGAGCAGGTCGCGGCGACGGCGCAGCACGTCCCGCGAGAAGCCCATGAGGAAGCGCACCTCCTCGGGCGAGCGCGACCAGTTCTCGGTCGAGAACGCGTACGCCGACACGTGCCGCACACCGATCTCGATCGCCCCCGCCATCACCTCGATGAGCGACGCCTCACCCGCGGCGTGGCCCGCGGTGCGCGGCAGCCCCCGGGCGTTCGCCCAACGGCCGTTCCCGTCCATCACGACCGCGACATGGCGCGGGACGAGCTCGCGGGGAAGCGCGGGCGGGCGGGCACCCGACGGGTGCGGTGGCGGTGCGACGGGCATCAGACGCGCTCCACCATCGGCAACGAACGCAGCCGGCGCTCCAGGTGGAACTGGCTGAACGCCGCGACCAGCCCGTTCGCCTCGGCCCGGTGCCGATCGGCGGACTGATCGACCACCGGCCAGTCCCCCGCCAGCAGCGCCGCGAGCAGCACGAACGTCTCAGGAGCCGGGGCCGTGGCACCCGGAGGGCGGCACGCTGCGCAGACCGCCCCGCCCAGCGGCACCGAGAACGACCGGTGCGGGCCCGCGGCACCGCACCGTGCGCAGTCGACGAAGCTCGGCGCCCAGCCTGCGATGGCCAGCGCACGCAGCAGGTACGAGTCGAGCGCAAGGCCCGGGGCGTGCACCCGTTCGGCCAGCGCACGCACCGCACCCACGAGCAGCCGGAACTGCTGCAGCGCCGGCTCCTGCTCGGCCTCCACCAGCCGCTCGGCAGTCTCCAGCATCACGGTGCCCGTGGTGAACAGCGCGTAGTCCTCACCGATCGCCCGACCGTAGGCACCGGCGAGCTCGACCTGCGTGACGACCTCGAACGTGCGACCGGTCGACAGCTGCACGTCCACGCACATGAACGGTTCGAGTCGCGCCCCGAACCGCGAGCTCGTGCGGCGCACGCCCTTGGCGACCGCCCGCACCTTGCCGTGCTCACGGGTGAGCAGCGTGACGATCCGGTCCGCCTCGCCCAACGGATGCGTGCGCAGCACGAGCGCAGCATCTCGGTAGAGCGACATGGGGCCATTGTCCCCCGGGCCGCCCACGGACGTCGCACCTCAGGTGGCCGCGCGCGCCTCGCCGGGCCCGGCGACCTCGTCCGCACCATCCGCCCGCGCCGACGCAGCGCGGCGTGCCTCGGCCGCCCGCCGGTCTCGCGCCCCTGCCCGACGATCACCCAGCGGCGTCCGACGGTCACGTGCGCCCGCTCGCCGCTCACCCGCGGTCACCCGACGGTCCCGCCCGCTCCGCTTGGCGGTGATCACCGCCCTGGACAGCCGCTCGAGCAGCGTCGACGCCGGACCGACCGCGATCCCGTAGGACAGCGTCAGCTCGAAGTCGTCGGCGATCTGCGCCCACTCGCTCTCGTGGAGGGCCGTCGACACCCGATCGGCCAGGTCCTCCGCGAACGTGACATCGGCGGTGCTGTCCAGCACCGTCACGAACTCGTCCCCGCCGAACCGGGCCACCAGGGCCGACGGCGGTGCGAGCTCCACCAGCAGATGGGCAACCCGGACGAGCGCCTGGTCCCCGAACACGTGCGAGCTGCGGTCGTTGACCTCCTTGAAGCGGTCCACGTCGACGAACACCGCGACCACATCGCCCTCGGCCACCGCGAGCCGCTCCTCGAGCGCCCGGCGGTTGCCGACCCCGGTGAGCGCATCCGTGCGCCCCAGACCCCGGGCCCGTTCGTTCTCGGCCTCCAGCTCGTGCACGCGGACCAGGGCACGCACGCTCTCCACCCGGGCCGCTCGCTCGACCCAGAGCTCACGCATCGCCTCGCGCAGCATCCGGGCGGCCAGGATCGTCGAGGCCGGTGGCACCGAGGCGGTCAGGCTGAGCTCGAGCCGCAACCACTCGCCCCCCTGGATCCACAGCGCCCGCTCGGACACCTTGGCGACGGCCGCGAGCGCATCCGCCTCCCGCGCGGCATCGTCCACGGCGCCCAGCTCGGAGTGCGCCAGTGCGCCGGCGGCCATCGCCATCAGCCACTCGACCCGGTCCGGGCGCAGCCCCGGCCGGGCGCGGCCGATCATGTCGAGCCCAGTGAGCGGCTCACCGAGCACCACCCAGGCAAAGCCCTCGACCACGAGCGCGAGCGGACGATGGACACCCCTGCGGTCGAGGCGCGCCAGCAGCCGCGCACGCGAGGCCAGCACGACGCACACCGCCTGCGCCTGCTCGGTGAGGCCCACCATGAGCAGCCGCATCGCCCACTCGGCGAGCGTGCGGGCCAGGTCCACCACGATGCCGAGCTTCGTGATGTCCTCACGGCTCACCCGCAGCGTGGCCAGCAGGAGCCGCTCGGCCTCGGCGAACATCTCCAGGGAGCGCAGCCCCTCGGCCAGCACCACGGCCGCCGAGACCTGGTTGTAGACCAGACCGTCCGGCGTCCCGGTCAGGATCGACCCGAGCGCGACGTGCTCGACGACCGTGCTCGGATCGTCGCTGCGCCGCACCGCGAAGGAACGGACCACCGACACCTTCGCGCGCCAGAACGGCTGCGCGTCGAGCCGGCAACGCTCACCGAGCGAGTCGATGACCTCGAGGGCCTCCTCGATACGACCCAGCTCGGTGAGCGCCCGGCCCAGGGCATACATCAGGTACCGGGTGGTCGGCTCGTCCCCGGCGGCCTGTGAGAACACCAGGAACGTGCGACAGCTCAACGCGGCCTGTGCCCGGTCGCCCACCTGGTACTGCTCGAACGCGAGGTCGGCGAGCAGATCGAACGGACCGAACTGCGGAACGACTGCCACTACGGTCATCGCTCCACCCCCGGTAGCCTCGCTCCGCACGATCATGGCCCATGCTCACCTGAGGACGGGCCCCCGTCGCCCGATCAGCGGCCTGCCCGGTTGACTGCTGAGACGATCGCCTTGAGCGTGGCGGTGGTGATCGACGGGTCGATCCCCACCCCCCAGAGGATGTCACCACCGGTCGCGCACTCGACGTAGGCCGCCGCGGTCGCGTCGCCACCGGCCGAGAGCGCGTGCTCCGCGTAGTCCAGCACCGAGACCTGCACGTCGAGCTTGGACAGGGCGTCGACGAACGCCGCGACCGGTCCGTTGCCCGTCCCGCTCACCGTCACCGGGACCCCACCGTCCAGCAGATCGACCTCGAGCGTGTCCGCGTCACCGTGGGCGCTGGTCGCCCGGCTGCCGCGCAGCCGGAACCGACCCCAGGCGTCCAGCGACTCGGCGTCACCGGTCGGCAGGTCTGCCGCGTCGACCGGCAGGTACTCGTCGACGAAGATCCGCCACAGGTCATCGGCCGTGACCTCGGTGCCGGCGGTGTCGGTGTGTCGCTGCACCGCCTGGGAGAACTCGATCTGCAGCCGGCGCGGCAGGTCCAGGTCCTTCTCGGTCTTGAGCAGGTACGAGATGCCGCCCTTGCCCGACTGGGAGTTCACCCGGATGATCGCGTCGTAGCTACGGCCCACGTCACGCGGGTCGACCGGCAGGTACGGCACCGCCCAGACCAGGTCGTCGACGCCGACACCGGCGGCCGCCGCATCCTTGGCCATCTGCTCCAGGCCCTTCTTGATGGCGTCCTGGTGCGAGCCGGAGAATGCCGTGAAGACCAGGTCGCCCCCGTACGGGTGACGTTCGGCCACGGGCAGCTGGTTGCAGCGTTCGACGACCGAGCGCACGTGCGGCAGGTCGGACAGGTCCAGCTCCGGGTCGACGCCCTGGCTGAACAGGTTCATGCCCAGGGTCACCAGGTCGACGTTGTCGGTGCGCTCGCCGTTGCCGAACAGGCAGCCCTCGATCCGGTCCGCACCCGCCAGGTAGCCCAGCTCGGCGGCCGCGACGGCCGTCCCGCGGTCGTTGTGCGGGTGCAGC
>JAHIJU010000372.1 GCA_018898235.1 Actinomycetota bacterium
CACGTTACGCAAGTGCTGCGCGCTGAGCGCGCCACCATCCCCTTGCGATGGCCGAGACGCACACACGCTAAGTCCCATCGATCGATTTGTGGTGATCCGTGCAATCGCTCATGAGGCGTGCCACAACTTCCTTTGCGCGTAGACACATAGCCGGGCGGGTTCACAGACTGTTCAAATGACGTGGATTCGCAGTCGTGTGCAGCTACTGCTTTTCGTTTCCTCCACCGTGCTGTTGCTCGGGGGCGGCGTGGCGTGGCTGCTGGGTGCCATGCCGTTCTCGGAGTCGCTGTGGGTTGCCGGGACGGTATTCGGGCTGGCGTTCTCGATCGCGTGGACGGCGGGCGCGATCCGGCGCCGTCAGCCGAGCGTCGACGTCATCGCGCTGCTCGCACTGGCTGGTGCCCTGTGGGTAGACGAGCCGTTCGCAGGCGCGATGATCACGGTGATGCTCGCCTCGGGCCAACTGCTTGAGGCGAGGGCGGCGGCACGGGCGCGGCGCGAGCTGAGCCTGCTGGTAGAGCGGGCCCCGCGCACGGCGCGGCGCCGGCTGGAGGGCAGTGTCGTCGAGGTCCCTGTGGACGAGGTCTGCAGGGGGGACCGGATCCTGGTGGGCACGGGGGAGGTCGTTCCGGTCGACGGGCACCTCGTGTCGGGTGGGATCCTGGACGAAGCCGCGCTGACGGGGGAGTCCCTGCCGGTCGAGCGACCGGCAGGGGATGAAGTGCGCAGCGGGGTGGTCAACGCCGGGCCGCCGATCGACCTCGTTGCGACCTCGGTGGCCGCGGAGTCCACCTATGCGGGTGTGGTGCGTCTCGTGGAGCAGGCGCAGGCGTCGTCGGCGCCGTTCGTGCGCGCGGCTGACCGGATCGCGGTTGTCTTCGTCCCGCTCACCCTGGTGCTAGCTGGCGTGGCGTGGGTACTCAGCGGGGACGCGGTGCGCGCGGTCGCCGTTCTGGTGGTCGCGACGCCGTGCCCGCTGCTGCTTGCGGCACCGATCGCGATCATGTCCGGGCTGTCCCGCGCTGCGCGCATCGGTGTTGTCGTGAAGGGCGGCGGCGCGCTGGAGCGGCTGGCTGCCGGGCGCGTCATGCTCTTCGACAAGACGGGCACCCTGACCCAGGGGCAGCCGACCCTGGCCGACGTCGTCACAGCCAGCGACCGGGTGGACGCCGACGAGGTCCTGCGCCTGGCGGCCTCGCTCGACCAGGTATCCCCGCACGTCCTCGCTTCCTCGATCGTCACCGCATCGACCCGCCGCGGCCTGACGCTGGAGATGCCCGAGAACGTGCAGGAAGAGCACGGGTACGGGCTGCGCGGGCGGGTCGGCACCCACGAGGTGCGAGTGGGCAAGGCCGGGTGGATCGTCGGCGACACGCAGCCCGCATGGGTGCGTCAGGTGCGGCGGCGCGCGGACCTGGACGGTTCACTCACCGTGTTCGTCGCGGTCGACGGCGAACCGGCGGGGGCGTTCCTTCTCCAGGACCCGATCCGGTCCGACGCGCCGCGAATGATCCGCACGCTGCGCGAGGCCGGCGTCAGCCGGGTCGTCCTGGTTACCGGAGACAGGGCCGACATCGCCGACACCGTCGGGCGGATCGTCGGGGTCGATACCGTGCTGGCCGACTGCGATCCGGCCGACAAACTCGCCGCGATCGAGTCCGAGGCCGCGCACGCCGCGACGATCATGGTCGGTGACGGCGTGAACGATGCCCCGGCGCTGGCCGCCGCGGGGGTCGGCGTGGCCCTGGCCGCGCGGGGAGCAACCGCGTCATCGGAGGCCGCCGACGTCGTCCTGACAGTCGACCGGCTCGATGCCCTCGCCGATGCGATCCTCATCGCCCGACGGTCCAAGCGCATCGCCCTGCAGGCGGTCCTGGTGGGTATGGGCCTGTCGCTGGTCGCCATGGTCGCGGCGGCACTCGGGCTGCTCCCGCCCGCGGCCGGGGCGGCCACCCAGGAGGTCATCGATGTCTTGGCCATCGGTATCGCCCTGCGGGCCGTCCTCCCAGGCAAGGTTCACACGATCGC
>JAHIJU010000373.1 GCA_018898235.1 Actinomycetota bacterium
GACGGCGTACAGCTCCTCGCCCTCGAGCAGCCCACTGGTCACCTTCTCGAGCTGGTCGCGCTTGTCGTGCGGGACGTCCGTCATCTGCGGTCCTCTCCTCGGCGTCGGTCGCAGCCTGGCACGTCGGGCGGGCCGGGGTCGAGAGATATAGTATGCGCGCATACGAAAACGACCGACAGGAGCACTCCCCATGTGGACGACCACCTACACCGCCACCACCGACCAGTCGCCCGCCGCCGTGTGGGCTGCGTTGCGCGCCCTGCACTCCGGCTACACCCCCTCGGCAGACAGCGACCGGTTCGAGCTGCACGGCCCGTTCGCCGTCGGCACCCGCATCTCGCTGACCCCGGCCGGGCAGGACACCGTCGAGTCCGTCATCACCGCCGTGCAGGACGAGCGGCTCTACGAGGACCGCACCGAGCTCGGCGATGTCGCGCTGGTGTTCCGGTTCGTGCTCACGCCCGAGGGCACCGGGACACGGGTCGACCACACCCTCGACATCGAGGGCCCCGGGGCCGATGAGACGGGTCCGCAGCTCGGGCCCGCCATCAGCGCCGACTTCCCGACCGCCACCGCCGAGCTGTTCGTCACCGCTGCCGCCGGCGTGCGGTGAACGGCGCGGTGCCAGGCCCGATGGCATGCTGACCAGATGGCCGGTGCCCTCTCGACGACGTTCGACCAGGCAGAGCACAGCCCCGGCCTCCAGCTGTGGCGGGTCACGCACTCCTGGCAGGCCGTCATGCGCCGGGCGCTGGCGCCGCACGACCTGACCCACGTGCAGTTCGTGCTGCTCGCCTCGCTGGTCTGGATCGACGCCGACGGGCCGGTCACCCAGCGGGCGTTGGCCGACCACGCCGGGACCGACCCGATGATGACCTCGCAGGTGCTGCGTGCGCTGGAGGCCAAGGGGCTGGTCGAACGCCGGCCCCACCCCGACGACTCGCGCGCCCGGTCGCTGGTGGCCACCAGCGTCGGGGTGGCGCTGGCGAACCGCGCGAACGAGTCGGTGGAGGCCGCCGACCGGGAGTTCTTCGCCCCGCTCGGGGCCGATCTGCAGGCGTTCGCCGGTGAGCTGGGCCGGCTGGTCCGGCCGCGCGCCTGACGTGCCTTCCTACCGGGTCCGGATGGCCCTGGGTCTGCTGCGCGGCGGCGACCCGGCGCAGGTGCTGCCGGCGGCGCTCGCCGAGGCCCGCACGCACACCGCGGTCGAGGCCGGGCAGGTCGACGTGGTCCGCGGCGTGCCCTGGGTGACCGTGCGGTTCGAGGCGCCGGACGACCTGGTCGCCTCGACCGTGGGGCGATCCGTCGTCACCCGGATCGACGAGCTCGTCGTCGTCGAGACCAGCAGGGTGACCCGACGGTTCGGCGCCCGCTGGCTGCCGCTGCGCTGACCGCCCCGGGCCGCTCTGCCGGCGGCGCGCGAACGGGGAGCACGGCGGCCCGTCCCATGGCAGTCTGCCGACATGCTCACCGCTGCCGATGTGCTGAACGCCAAGTTCCGGGCGACCAAGTTCCGCGACGGGTACGACCAGGACGAGGTCGACCAGTTCCTGGACCGCGTGGTCGACACGCTCAACGCCGCGCCCGGCACCGAGCCGGTGACGGTGGCCCAGGTCCAGTCGGTGAGGTTCACCGCGACCAAGTTCCGCGACGGCTACGAGCAGGACCAGGTCGACACGTTCCTCGACGAGGTCGTCGCGACGCTTCAGGAGCGTGCCCTCGTGGCCCGTCAGGTCCCGCTGACCCAGGTGCCACCGCGCGACCCGCCGCCGCTGGTCGCCGGTGCGCTGACGGCGAGCGAGCTGCTGTCCCGCTTGCAGCTGGCCCGGGCCGTCCAGGTGAGCACCGCCCCGGACACCGTGCTGCTGCGGCTGCCCGACGGCACCGCCCGGGGCCTGGTCGATGTGCGGGTGACCCCCGACGGGCTCGAGGTCGTCGCCGGCTGAGCCCGCCTCAGCGCGAGGTGCTGCGGTACCGGGCGATCGACAGCGGCGCGAACACGACGACCAGGATGAGCACCCAGATCAGGGTGTAGGCCACCGGGTTCTGCATCGACCACGCGTCGGGCACGGTGGCTGCCGGGTTGGTGTTGCCGAACAGCTCACGGGTGGCCTGGGTGACGGCCGAGACGGGGTTCCACTCGACGAACCCGCGCAGCGCGCTCGGGAACGACTCCAGTGGCACGAACACGTTGGAGACGAACGTGAGCGGCATGATCACCATGAACGAGGCGTTGTTGATGACCTCGACGCTGGGCACGATGAGCCCGACGAAGGCCATCACCCAGCTGAACGCGTAGGCGAACAGCAGCAGCAGCCCGAAGGCGGCGACGGCATCGAGTGCGGACCCGCGGATCCGCCAGCCGACGAGCAGCCCGGTGAGCCCCATGATGAGCAGCGACAGCACGTTGTA